>JAFNUH010000177.1 GCA_017384185.1 Alistipes sp. | reverse complement strand
TCGGGGTTGTAACGGAACTCAGTTGCCTGAATCATACCCTCGCTCTTGTAGCCGATGTTTACGGTTACCTCGCGCTTGTTAATCTCGCTAACGGTACCCTCTACAACCTCGCCAACAGCGATGTTAGAAAGTGTCTGGCCATAAGCCTCAGCTACCTGCTCCTTAGACTGACCGCCATAGAGATCCAAATCATTCTCAAACGCGTTCCAATCGAAACCCTCGTTTGCTACATTGTTCAATACTTCCATCGTGGAAAAAAGTTTGCGATACAATCGCTCGTTAAAATGTTAATAATAAATGTTTTATGCTCACGCACGCATCACACACACGCAAAGCGACGGCAAAGATACAGCAAAAAAAGTAAATATCAGACTCTTACGAGGAGTTTTTTATCGAAAAAAGTGATTTTTTTTGAGTATCTTTGTCCTTGATGCCCAACGATGGGGTCATTGGACGAAAAAGTTAAAATCAAAATAGAATGAAAAAAGCAATTTTTATGGTGTTAGCAGCCGCTACAATGGTAGGCTGCGCCGAGGCACCCAAGACGGGTGCATTTAGCGGAGCAAAGGGCGAGGTGAAACTCCTAACGCTCGACCCGGGTCATTTCCACGCTGCGCTGGTGCAGATGTATATGTACGACCAGGTGGACCCTACCGTTCACGTCTATGCCCCCGAGGGTGACGATGCACAGATGCATCTGGACCGTGTAAAGATTTACAACGAGCGCTCGGAGCGTCCCACATCGTGGAACGAGCAGCTCTACACGGGTGACGATTTTTTGGAGAAGATGATTGCCGAGAAGAAGGGTAACGTTGTCGTGCTGGCAGGTAACAATGGCAAGAAGACAGGCTACGTTAAGGCAGCCGTAGATGCTGGTATTAACGTCTTGTCAGACAAGCCGATGGCTATCGACCAGAAGAATTTCCGCATCTTGGAGCAGACGCTACGTGAGGCTCCCGAGAAGGGTGTTATGGTCTATGATATTATGACCGAGCGTTCGGAGATTAACAACGAGTTGCAGCGAGTGCTGGTGGCTATGCCCGAGCTCTTTGGCGAGATGGAGAAGGGCACACCCGAGAATCCCGCCATCACCAAGGAGAGTGTTCACCACTTCTTTAAGTATGTATCGGGACAGCCCCTACGCCGCCCCGAGTGGTACTTCGACGTGGAGCAGCAGGGCGAGGGTATCATCGACGTAACAACACACCTTGTAGATTTGGTGCAGTGTACGGTTATGCCCGAGCAGGAGATTGACTATACAAAGGATATTGAGTTCACATCGGCAAAGCGTTGGGCAACGCCTATTCCGCTGGATAAGTACCGCCTTGTTACAGGTAAGGACGAGTACCCCTCGTTCCTGAAGAAGGATATCTCGAACGACACGTTGCAGGTATATTCTAACGGTGAGTTGAACTATAAATTAAATGGTGTAAACTGCCGTGTGAGCGTCGTTTGGAACTTTATGGCAGCCGTAGGCACCGAGGGTACGGGCGACACGCACTACTCTGTGGTTAAGGGCACAAAGGCTAATGTAGAGATTCGCCAGGGCGCAGAGCAGGGTTATAAGCCTATGCTCTACGTTGTGTGCAAGAGCGATGACGAGGCTGCATTCGAGACAACACTGCGCAAGGCATTGAAGTCTGTGGGCAACAAATACCCCGGTCTTGGCATCGAGAAGTCGGGCGACAAGGAGTGGCGAGTAACAATCCCTGCCGACATCGTCAAGACGCACGAGCAGCGCTTCAGCTCAGTGATGAAGGTTTACCTCAACTACCTCGTCGATGGCGAAATCCCCGCCTGGGAGCGCTCTCAAATGATCTCAAAATACTACACCACCACCAAAGCCTTAGAGGTGGCAAAGGAGTAGCACAACAAAGTGCAACAAGGTGTCTAACACAAAGTTAGGCACCTTATTTATTCTATCATTAACAAAAAAAGACTACTCTTTTGGAGTAGTCTTTTATCTTGTTGTATCCGCAGGGATTATGCCAATGCGTTAACGTGGAGTGCGAGTGAGCTCTTCAAGTTAGCAGCCTTGTTCTTGTGGATAATGTTCTGCTTAGCCAACTTATCAAGCATTGATGATACCTTGGGAAGCAATGCCTCTGCTGCGCCCTTCTCAGTTGTGTTACGCAAAGCCTTAACAGCGTTACGAGCAGTCTTGTGGTACAAACGGTTGTGCGCACGCTTAGTAGCTGTCTGGCGGATTCTCTTCTTTGATGACTTGTGATTTGCCATAGTTGTTTTTAGTTTTTTATTTTTACTCTTTCTGTTTTCTTTGTCTATGCCACATCTACGAGTGCGGCTCTCGTTCCGAACACCTTTTGGTGTTATGGCGACCTCGTAAGCCACCTAAAAGTTTTTACCGCTGTCAAACACTCTGTTCCAAAACAAGCCAACGTCTTTCAAACGCCACCCATCTCAGCCCCAGGTGTAAGTCATTGTAGTCCATAGGAGAGTCGAACTCCTCTTTCAAGAATGAAAATCTTGCGTCCTAACCGATAGACGAATGGACCCTACCGCTATTATTCCAACCAAAGTGGGGACTTTTAGCGGTGCAAAGGTAAGTAAAAAAATAGAATATGCAATAAAACGGATGAAAAAAGTATCTAATTGGCTGAATAAAAAGATATAAAAAGAGGGATGAGCATCGCCCATCCCTCAAATCCTGCTTAAAAAGCAAGCTGCATTATTATTGAACAGATTATTTGTTTGCGTCGATAGCTGCGCAGATGCGGTTGAATACCTCCTCCATTGTACCTACACCATCTACGGCTACATACTTACCCTGCTTAGAGTAGTGCTCAGCAACAACCTCTGTCTGCTCACGGTAAACAGCGATACGGTTGCGGATTACATCCTCCGAAGCATCGTCGGCACGACCAGAGTCCTTACCACGCAGAAGGATACGCTTTACGAGCTCCTCCTCGGGAACATCCATATAGACCATAACATTTACGCTCAAACCATCCTCAGCCAAGATACGGTCGAACTCCTCAGCCTGAGCTGTAGTGCGGGGGAAACCATCGAAGATATTACCTACGGCATCCTTGTGCTCGGCGATATAGTTGCGAATCATACCGATAACGATTGAGTCGGGAGCCAACTTACCAGCCTCGATATACTCCTGCATACTCTTGCCAAGATCCGTTCCACGTGCAATCTCACCACGAATAACCTCGCCGGTTGAGATGTGGTTAATGTTATACTTCTCCTTAATAAGCGCCGCCTGTGTACCTTTGCCACATCCGGGCGCACCAAACAATATAATATTAAGCATAATGGTTGTAGTTTATTGACCTAACTGACGCCAAAATTACAAAAACTTATTAAAAAACATACCCTCCGAGAGAATATTTTGCCCTAAAAATTGCATAAAACCAAAAATTATTCCTAACTTTATATGATTTTCGGCTTTTACGGCGATATTTTATAACTTTGCAGCGTGAAACGGAGCATTTCGACATACACTTTTTCTTTAGCCATCCTACTAATGGTTGGCTCACTTGTGTCGTGCCGTCAGACTGAGGTTGAGCCGATGATTGCCGCAGGATATATCGAGGCTGCGTCCTCATCGGAGAGCATTATAATAAAGGGTGACACCATAGGCGTGCGTCACTTCGCCATAGATGAGCAGACAGAGTTTGAGGGTGGCGAAGTTGTCGAGGGGAATATTGCCGAGGTGATATATATGCCCTCATCGGAGCCAAGCGAATTGCCCCTCGCATTGACAATAACAACAGATACGACATATCCAAAGGCGCTGGGTCGCTGGACAACGGCACCCAAGGCTCAACTGCAAATAGATTTGGAGCTGAAGCCTCGAGGTAGAATCATCCAACACCAACCACAGCAGGCTCTGCATTTCACATCGTGGCAGCTGTCGGGCGAAGATGAGCAGATTATTCTTCACGGCATAATATCTCTGCCGCCCGAGATAGAAAAGGCTGAGAAACGCAAAAAAGATGAGGAGCCGACACTGCCACAACGTCGTGAGCGCAGGTTTAAGATTACGGCAAGAGTCACTAAGCAGTCGGACAGCAACACCGAGAGCCGTGAGGTGATGATTTTCCGCACGGAGAGGGGAGTGGAATCGAGATTATATCTACAAGAATAAAAGAGGGTGTCTAACAGCAAGTTAGCACCCTTATTTTATAGAATTGTGTAACAAGAGCTATTTTAACCCACCACGATAGTGGCTTTTCCTCCTTGCGGCTCGGCATAGTGTGTAAACACTCTCTGCTCTCGCTCCGCAGCGTCGGTTGAAGCTGGTCGCAGAGCGAGAAAGCGCAGTTTACCGAACGTAAATGAGCATTTCGAGGTCAAGCCAGATGCCAAAAGAGCCTTGTCACATCGTCTTTAATACAAAGCATTTACATACTCCCAGTAGTGATACGCTGCAAAGGTCATCGCAACAAAGATAACAATCGCCCCTATCACAACCAATATCTTCTTTACCTTCTTCATACGCTACTCCTTAAAACCTTGTGCTCGTAACATAATATCGCTTCCGTCGGGCGTAACAAGATATGCTCCCGTCGATTCACGAGTGATATGACCCACAATATCGACCAATCCAAGACGCATAACCTGCTCCTGCATAGATAAAGGCACGGTGAACATCAACTCGTAATCGTTGCCACCATTGAGCGCAGCAACAACGGGGTCGATGTGCATCTCCTCTGCCAATGCCGAGGTCTGCTTTGCGATAGGAATACGGTCGAGGTAGATTCGTGCGCCACACTTCGACGCCTTACAAATCTGCAATACCTCGCTCGCCAATCCATCCGAGACGTCAATCATTGAGGTGGGAACAATCTTCTCCTCTGCCAATACATCAATAATATCCTTGCGGGCACGAGGCTTCAGGTAGCGTTGCAACAGATACTCATAACCTGTGAACTGCGGCTCGGGATTCTCCACATCACGCAACACTCGCTTCTCACGCTCCAGGAGTTGCAAACCCATATACGCCGCACCCATATTACCTGTGATGCAGATTAGGTCGTTGAACTGCGCACCGCTACGATAAGTTATCGCCTTGCGCTTGGCACGACCTATGGTGGTGATGTTTATCACAAGACCTGTCATTGAGGCTGTCGTGTCGCCACCAACCAAATCAACGCCCAGCTCATTGCAGGCAAAATTTATACCCTCGTACAAATCCTGCAACGCCTCAACGGGAATCTTCGACGACACGCCTATCGAAATCATTATCTGCTCGGGCTGCGCATTCATCGCCAACACGTCGCTCACGCCAACCGTCACAGCCTTATATCCGAGGTGCTTCAGCGGGAAATATGTAAGGTCGAAGTCTATACCCTCCAGCATCGTGTCGGTGGTCACAACCGTAGCATCGTCACGCCCTGCGGCAATAACGGCAGCATCGTCACCAACGCCACATAGCGTACGTTTGTTGGATGTGGTAGCACCCTTTGTCAACTCATCAATCAACCCGAACTCGCCTAACTCGGCTATCTCTGTGCGTTTTTTCTGATTCATAGTTATTCTGTTTCTACAAATATACTAAGTTTTCCTAATTCTTGCAAAGGGAATTTATTATCTAAATACTTTTGAGAAATTTCATCTACTCTATTTCCATTTTTATCTATCCAAAAATATTCGTCATTTAATTTAACTCGACAAGTCTCTCCATTCATAAAGCCAATAGCTAATGTATATATACAAAATTCATATATAATGGGAATTACCTCCTTACCTTCGTTGTTAATAAAACCATATTTCTGATTCAATTTAACACAAGCTAAACCTCCACGAAATACAGATACATTATCATATTTTAACATTATGGGGATTATCTCTTTACCCTTTTTATCTATATAGCCCCATAATCCGCTTAATTTAACACCTGCGAGTCCTTCGCTAAAATTTTGGGCATCGTCGTATTTAATAGGAATTACTTCTGCCCCGTCTTTGTTTATAAATCCTAATTTATTATTTATCCGAACTTTTGCCAAACCCTCGCTAAAAGAACTTGCATCATCATATTCAAATGGAATTACTGTTTCTCCCTTATGATTTATAAAACCAAACTTACACTCGCTTGATGGTAAAACAGCGGCAAGTCCATCACTAAAACTATCAATTATACTATATCTTATAGGTATAGCGACTTTGCCAGTTTTATCGACAAAGCCACAGCCACTATCTGTCCACACAGCAGCCAACCCTTCTCGGAAAGAATTAGCGCTATAATACTCCAATGGGACAACCTCAGCTCCAGTTTTATCTACAAAGCCTACATAACTACTATCTTCTACTTTCGCCAAACCTTCACAAAAGTAACTTACCCTTTTATAAATAGGTGATACAACTTCTTCATCGGTTGATTCCAGTTTGAATCCATAGTAGTCTCCAAATTTGCTATGTTTCTTAAATTTCACAAATTCATTATCGGGTAGGCTTAAAAGATATTTTTCGCGCTCGGTCAGTACTGATTTTCTATAACCATACCCTAATTTTCTTCGCAACTCATCCATAAGGACTGTATCAATTGGGTGGTCGTCTATATTGTACCAATCCATAAAACCAAACAAATCATCAATCTCCAATGGTAATCTTGCTCCATCTATCACATAGGTAACCATCGGAGCATTGTAATATGCGTTACGAATTTGGTCTAAAATAAAATCTGATCCATAAGAGTTTTCACTTGCCAAGAGAAGAAACAATTTAGAATTAGCTATTTTATCAGTCAAAGATTTTAGAGTTTTATCATTCTCTTCAATCTCTTGACGATTTATAAAATAACTAATTCCTTCTCTACAGAGCGCTGTACATACTTTTTCAGCTACTACAGCGTCATTGCGAGAATAGCAAATGAAAATTTCATATTCCTCTTGTGACATATATTATGAAGTTATTATTTATACAAAGTTAACAAAATTTACCCTTACGTTTCGTCTTTTTTACTATTTTCACGTCATATAGTCAAACGCAGCGTTTGAAAATATAAACTTTTACACAATGAAACCAAACTCAAAAACTAATATCGAACAACTCGCCGAGTGGATAGATCAGTGGCAGGAGCAACTCTTCCGCTACGCCTTCTA
>JAFNUH010000025.1 GCA_017384185.1 Alistipes sp. | reverse complement strand
GGGACGCAGAGGTATTGCCGGATATAATCGTATGATGCTCTCTCGTGAGTTCTACGAGTTATTTTCCGACTACAACTACATCCTTATCTGCCAGACCGATGCGTGGATTTTCAGAGATGAGTTGCAAGAGTGGTGCGACGCCGGATATGACTATATTGCAGCGCCGTGGCCCAAACGCAAGATTTACAACAAACCCCTTATTCGCCACTGGTTGAAGATTCGTCGCTTCCTTTTCAAGAGCGACAAACGTATTCTGCGCCAGCAAGGGTTCAATAAGGTAGGAAATGGAGGTCTATCGCTCAGACGTGTCGAGGCATTTATCAATGCCTGCAACACACACGCCGAGGTGATAGAGATATTCAAAAACAAGCGAGGAACACTCTACAACGAGGATTGGTTCTGGAGTATAATCCCACGAGAGCTTAACTATCCGACACTTGAGGTTGCGTTAGGATTCTCGTTCGACATACGCCCGCAGATGTGCTACGAGCTATCGGGTGGCAAGCTGCCCTTCGGATGTCACGGATGGTACAAGAAGCGTACTATTGACTTTTGGAGACCAATAATAGAGGGATAAAAAAGAGGGTGCTAACTTTTTGGGTTAGCACCTTTTTATTAAAACTTCACAACATCACCATCGCCCGCAAATGACGAGAATGTAGCCGTAGCATCGGTAAAGTAATATACTGCTATATTTTCATCTGTCTCGCTGTACATTGAGCGCAAATTGGGATTGGCGTCCAGCATCGATTTCTTAGCCTCCACACGCTCATCCTCGACAAGCGTTGCCGCAACTCTCACCCACTCCGTGCCATTTACGGCGCACAGCTCCACGTTTGAGTTTTCAGCCAACTGCTTTGCTACACGCTTGGTGTGAGCGGTGATGATATACATCTTACCCTCAAAAATATTCAAAGCACCAAATGGACGCACTCTTGCGTGGTCGCCATCAACGGTTGCAATAAAGAATGGAGCGTGGGCGAGCAAATAGTCATATACACGCTGCTGACCCTCTGCGTTAGCCGATGCGTATGCTGCGTGATTCACGGGTGCTGCAACCTCAGCCTGGGGCGCAGTGTTATCCGACTTAGGGGCGCACGAGAAGATCGTGGCAACAACTGCAAAAAGGAGTAAAATTTTTTTCATAATTTGGTCTATTTAGGATTAATAATTAAGCAAATATATCAATAAATATAGAGATTTGCAAACACGCATTACCACATAAAAAAAGTGATGATGCAAATCAATGCACCATCACTCTATAATAACTCTGTTATCGTTACTCCTCCTCTACGGGGGCAACATCCTTCAGAGCCTCACGAATCTTGTCGCATACACGGCTCTCGATATTACGCTCCATAGTGCAGATAAGGCTGCAGATTGCCTTTGCCGATGAGCCACCGTGACCAATCATTACCGGAGCATTAACTCCAATAACGATAGTACCACCTACGCTCTCGTAGTTCATTGCGTTCCAGAAGTTCTGATGATAGTAGAGCTTCGGGCAAACGGGCTCCAAAACGGGACGCAACATATTCAGCAACCAGGGCTTGAAGGGTGTCAAGCGGCTATTGATGCGGTACATCGCCTCAGCCATCTTCAAGATAACATTACCCACAAAACCATCGGCAACAACAACGTCGCAGAACTTACCCGTAAAGATGTAAGATGACTCTACGTTACCTACGAAGTTAATCTGCTTCTGCTCCTTGAGCAAATCGTAAGTAGCCTTAGCCTGAGCATTACCCTTGCCCTCCTCTTCGCCGATGTTGAGCAGCGCTACACGGGGCTTCTCGATGCCGAGAACAGCCTCTGCATAGATAGAGCCGAGAAGACCATACTGAGCCAACACCTCGGGCTTTGCATCGACGTTAAGACCTACGTCCAAAAGCAGACCACGACGGTTCATAACGATAGGCATCAATGTTGAGATTACAGGACGGATAACACCCTTGATGGGCTTTACCACCTGCATACATCCCACCATCATAGCACCTGTCGAGCCAGCGCTGGCGAAGC
>JAFNUH010000024.1 GCA_017384185.1 Alistipes sp. | reverse complement strand
GTGACCTCTCCTTTTAAAATTTTTCTATGAAAAACTTACTTCACAACCTCTGCTACAATCTTCTCAGCGATGGCTCGGTAGTAACGCTCCACCTCCTGGTCTGTGGCAACCGTCGGCGTGCCGCACTCGCCACCCTCCATAATAGATTGAATCAACGGAATATCTCCTAAGAAAGGTACTCCCGCCTCTTCAGCGTAGGCACGTGCACCACCCTGACCGAAAATGTAGTATTTGTTGTTTGGTAGTTCCTTGGGTGTAAACCACGCCATATTCTCCACAACGCCCAACACAGGCACTGCAACCTGCTCGTGGCGGAACATCTCCACGCCACGCACCACGTCGGCAACAGCCACCTGCTGGGGTGTCGAGACAATCACGGCGCCGTCCAGCTTAATCTCCGAAATCATCGTGAGGTGAATATCTCCCGTTCCCGGAGGCATATCAATCAAGAGAAAATCCAACCCGCCCCACATCGTCTGGTGGAGTAACTGCTTCAGCGCATTTGTCGCCATTGCACCACGCCACATCAGCGCATCGTTGGGGTTGATGAAGAAGCCAATCGACATCAGCTCCATATCCATACTCTGCGCCGGGATGATGTAATCCTGACCATCCTTCTGCACCGCCTCGGGGATATAATCCTCACAACCCAACATCTTGTGCTGCGAAGGACCGTAAATATCGGCATCCAGGATACCCACACGGTAACCCATATTGCGGAGCGTCAGGGCGAGGTTTGCCGTCACGGTTGACTTACCTACACCGCCCTTGCCCGAAGCTACGGCGATAATCTTACCTACGCTCACCGTCGTACTCTCACGCTTGGGCTGCGGAGCACGGGGCGTACCCTCCTTGATGGCTACCGTTATGTTGCCCGCAGCGGCAGGATATGCGTCGGCGAGAATCTTTTCTGTGAGATTCTTTATGCGCACGGCAAAGGGGTCACGAGCCTTCTGAAAGCAGAGGACGATGACAATCTTATCCTCACGTGCCGTCACGCTCTCCAGCACACCGCTCTCGACAATTGACTGCTGCGTCTCGGGATGCACCACCTGCGAGAGTAGTTTTCGTATCTCTTGTTCCATAGTTTTCTTGTTTTGTAAGGCAAAGTTACAAAAATTTTTCCTTTTTTACTTTCTACCAAAACAAAAAAGGCAGACCCCGCAAAGGTCTGCCTTTTATTAGATAGGTATTATAAGTGTTATGGGTGTTATAGGTTTATATTTTGCCTTCGGATATTTCCGTTGCTGGTGGTATAATACTTATAGCACTTATAATACTTATAAAAATGTTTTTTTAGAAAGTCGCAGTCATCACCACAGGATAGTGGTCAGAGATAAATGGCGCACCATAATTCTTGTCACGCAACACCTTGAAAGTCTTAGCCTCTGCACCACGGTAGAAGATGTGGTCGATAACGAGGTCAGCGTTGTCCTCACCACCGGGCTTGAAGCCGTTGTATGTAGCACGGTTGTCAGTCTCGGGAGCCTCCACACGTGCATCCTTCATCTCGGCGTTCAAAGGCTCGAAGATGGGGTCGTTAGTCAATGCGTTGAAGTCTGCTGTGAGGAATGCGGGCATACCTACGGGTACAATCTCAGCAAAACGCTTGCAGATAAGTGCCAAGCCCTCACGCTGTGCCACCTTACCCACGTGGTCGAGGTGAGTGTTGATATATGCGAACTCCTTGCCTGTATCCTTCATCTTCATCTTTGTCCAAGTGCAAGAGCGCTTGCACGCAGCATCCCAACCCATTGAGGGAACATCGGGAGTCTCCGAGAGCCAGAATGTACCGCCATCCAAAAGCTCAACCTGCTCCTTCAAATAGAAGATAGACATATGCTCGCCACCAGACTTACCGTCCTCACGACCTACGCCAATGTAACCATACTCGGGAAGATTCTCTCTGAGGTAAGCAATCTGGTCAGCCTTAGCCTCCTGCACACCAAATACGGTGGGCTTCTCGTCGTTAATCATATTGATTGAAGCGTGCTTACGCTTATCCCAGTGGTTCTCGCCATCACCACCGCTGAAACGAACATTGTAAGAGATAACCTTAATGTCGTTTGTCTTCTCTGCGCACGATGTAGCACCGAAAGCTGCTACTGCGCAAGCCAAAAATAGAATAAGTTTTTTCATAGTATTTTTTTTAATATAAGTGTTATAAGTGATATAGGTGTTATATGTGTTATAGGCAATTTCTTATAATTCTTATAGCACCTATAACACCTATTTTATTTCCTAAAACTTCGCTGTCATCACCACGGGATAGTGGTCCGAGATAAAGGGCACGCCATACGTTTTATCCATCAATACCTCGAACTTCTGCGCCTCGGCATTGCGGAAGAAGATGTGGTCGATAGCACGGTCGAAGTTATCCTCGCCACCCTTTTTCCACGCATTGTACGTCGCACGGCGGTCGGTTACGGGTGCCACCTCACGTGCATCGAGCAACACGCCCTGCATAGGTTTGAATATCTCGTGTGTCGATGGTGCATTCCAGTCGGCAGTGATAAATACGGGTATCTGAGTGCCGCCCGTAAGCTCCTCGACACGCTTCAGTATGAGCTGCACACTCTCGGCACGTGCCCACCAGCTACGATGGTCGAGGTGGGTGTTCAGGTAGAAGAACTCCTTGCCCGATTTCTTTGCACGCATCTTAGTCCAGGTGCACGAGCGGTGCTGCGATGCGCCCCAGCCTATCGAAGGCTCGTCGGGTGTGTGCGAGAGCCAGAAGATGCCGCCATCCAAAAGCTCCACCTCGTCCTTGCGGTAGAATACCGACATAAACTCGCCCTCCATCTTACCGTCATCCTGACCGATGCCGATATGACCATACTCGGGCAGGTTCTCCACGAAGTACGAAATCTGCTCCCATACGCCCTCCTGCGTGCCGAAAACTGTTGGCTGCTCCTCACGAATCATATTTATCGATGCGTGCTTGCGCTTGTCCCAATGGTTCTCACCGTCGTGGTCGTTCAGGTAACGTATGTTGTACGACATCACCTTTATCTCGGTCGATTTGTCGCACCCCACGCCAAATACTGCTACCACAGCGAGCAATGCGTATATAATCTTTCTCATAGTATTTCGATATAGGTATTATAAGAGTTATAGGTGTTATAGGAAACTACTTATAATACTTATAGCACCTATAACACCTATAAAAATGTTTTTTTAGAACTTCGCCGTCATCACCACAGGATAGTGGTCTGAGATAAACTCTGCGCCGTAGTTCTTGTCACGCAACACCTTGTAAGTCAAGGGCTGTGCGCCACGGAAGAGAACGTAGTCGATAATCGAGCCACCCTCC
>JAFNUH010000176.1 GCA_017384185.1 Alistipes sp. | reverse complement strand
GATATGTATTGCGCAACAAATCGGGATGAAACATTAAAATCCATCCTTTGGTATTATATGAAATCTTACCATCATTCGCACCTGCCATTTGATTTGGAGATACGAAGACCAGTGAGCCATCGTTGTAATCGTATGCGCTTCGTCCATATGTTAGATCTCCACATCCCAAGTGCTTGAGAATTATGCAGTAAAACCCAAATCGTTTCAGCGAGTGCCTGATACATTCAAGTTCTGACATATCCACTACACTAACCAGCGGGTGTAAAGTAGCAACACCCAAATTGTCGTTATAATCCTTTACGGATGGCATCTCCAATATATTCTCCATAAAAACGTATTTTTACAAATATAGTGTATTTGAGACAATTACTGATATAATATTAGTAATAATGGTATGTAAAAATGGAGTTTGTATATTCCAGCCTGTTGTTATTGTAGCTAATTTTGTCTTAAACCAAAACCTTTAATTACAGATGAAAAAATTACTACTTACATTGTCAATGTTATTTACTATCAGCTCCTATGCACAAGAAAATAATATAGGTGTCTCTGGAGTTCCGTTTATAACACTTAATAACGGCGTTAAAATGCCTCAGTTTGGATTGGGAACATTTGCCGCATCACCCGATGATACAAAACAAGCTGTAGCAGTTGCATTGAAAAATGGTTATAGGCATTTTGACACTGCGCACGCCTACAACAATGAGAATGCTGTCGGAACGGCAATAAACGAAAGTGGAATACCCCGAGAGGAGATTTGGGTAACAAGCAAATTGTGGCCTACAGAGTATGGCGAAGGTGTAACACTCGCTGCGATTGACAAAATGTTGGAGCGAATGCAATTGGAGTATATTGACCTGATATATCTGCATCAACCTATACGTGATTTTCGTGGAGCGTGGCGTGATCTGGAGAAGGCATATAAGGCGGGCAAGGTGCACGCATTGGGTATTAGCAATTTCGATGCAAACGATGAGGTGTATTCAGCCATTGTTGACAGTATGGAGATTAAGCCTGCTATTCATCAGATAGAGTGTCACCCTTATGCTCAGCGTAAGGACATAAGAGCCAAGAATGATAAATATAATATCGTAACCGAGTGTTGGTTTCCGTTGGGACACGGCGATAAGACGCTTCTTTCAGACCCAGTAATTGGCAAAATAGCCGAGGCTCATAATAAGTCAATAGCCCAAATCATACTACGTTGGCATATTCAGGAGGGATTCTCGGTTATCCCGGGCGCAACAAATCCCGATTATATCAAGGAAAATATAGCAATATTTGACTTTGAGTTGAGTGATGACGAGATGCAGACAATGCGTTCACTGAATAAAGAGAAGCGTTTCTATGTATCATCGTTAGAGCAACTCGAAAGACTTATATCTCGATTCCCGACAAACTAACCTAATAAAATGATATAGCTATGAAGAAATTAACATTACTTATTATCTCTCTCGTCGCATCGTTGAATATTTACGCTCAAAGTGCAGACGAGATAAAGAGCGAGATTCTTGAGTTGTCGCATAAGAAGTGGGAGCTAATGGCAAATAAGAATGCGACGGCATTGAAGGATATATTCCACGAGCAGGCGGTGTTTGTGCATATGGGTGGCTACTGGGGTACCGAGCAGGAACTCACCACCATTGACAGGGGATTCATCCACTACAAGCACGCCGACATTCAGTCCGAAGAGGTTCGCATTGCTGAGAATAGCGTAACGCTAAATAGCGCTTTGACTCTTACCGCTATGGTAGGTGGTAGAGAGGTTATTACGCCTTTCTTTGTAACGGAGGTTTATTTGAAACAGGATGGAGTTTGGAAATTAACTGTGCTGGCTTTTACATCTAGACCGCAAATGAGAGCTAATCAAGAGTAAAAATAAAAGGTGTCCTGCGATGGGACACCTTCATTTTTATAATCCTTGTGGTAACGTC
>JAFNUH010000175.1 GCA_017384185.1 Alistipes sp. | reverse complement strand
GAGATAGTTTTGTAACTTCTTGAATCCATCTTTTACGTTTAAGTTTATAACTTGTTTTGTAATCCTATTCCCGCATATTTACGGGTGCGCAAAGATAGTAAATATTTTTCATATATACCAAAAACCCCGAAAATTATTTCTAACTTTCTGAAATAAGCACTTATAACGCCCTTTTTCGAGGTAAAAAAGACTCTTCGGAGCCTACATTTCACGCAGGAACGATGCCAAATCCTGCTCTCGGGCCTCGATACTGAGGTATTTTCGCTCTTTGTCAACGGCCTCGGCGAGTGATTTGGGCAGCTGAGGCGCAACGCCTGCCGATGGCTCAACGACCTCGCCAAACTTGGCAGCGTGAGCCGTCGAGAGGTAGAATCCATCTACGCCCAAAGCCTTTGTCGCCAAATAACCTACTGCGCTATGCGGGTCTGAGAGATAACCATACTTTTCGTGAATCTCCGCTATAGCCTGACAAATCTCCGCATCACAGCACGAGAAGCCACGAAGCTCACCACGCAACGAGGCAACATCCTCGCCACAGAGTTGCATCATACGCTCGAAGTTGCTCGGGTCGCCAACATCCATAGCATTGGCTACGGTCTGCACAGATGCACGGGGACGATACTCTGCCGTCTGCAAAAATTCTGGCACGACATCATTAGCATTTGACGCCGCAACAAAGCCCTTTAGCGGAAGACCCATCCTGCAAGCAAACATACCAGCCGTAAGGTTTCCATAATTTCCACTCGGCACGACAACTTCAGGATTATCCCTGCCCGTCATACGCTTCCACGCACAATAGCCATAGAAGTAGTAGAACGACTGCGGCAACCAACGCAGAAGATTTATTGAGTTTGCTGATGTGATACGCACCTCACGACGCAGAGACTCGTCTCGGAACATAGCCTTCACCATACGCTGGCAGTCGTCAAAGTTGCCTCGCACCTTCAGAGGATGGATATTTCCGCCGAGCGTTGTCATTTGCGCCTCCTGCAACGGGCTAACCTTTCCATCGGGATAGAGGATAACCACTCGTACACCCTCCACGCCATAGAATCCGTGTGCCACAGCACTGCCCGTATCACCTGAGGTAGCAGTAAGGATAACCAACTCGCCACCATCGTTAAGCAAGCCCGTCATACGTCCCATAAAGCGGGCACCGAAATCCTTGAATGCGTGCGTAGGACCGTGGAACAATTCGAGTGTATGCAAGCCATCACCCAGCGCTCGCATCTCGATAGGGAAATCATAAGCATCTCTCACTACCCTCTCCAGCGCCTCGGCATCTACATCATCAAATATCTGCTGTGACAAGTACAAAGCCATATCGGCATACGACACCGCCGCTAACTGCTCCACTCGCTGCATATCTACTTGTGGTATTCGCTCAGGCAGAAAAAGACCTCCATCAGGAGCTAAGCCCATAAATGCGGCATCGGCGAGCGCAAAACCTCGCTTCGATTTATCTCGTGTACTAAAATAGTTCATCTCACAATAAATTAATCGTTCAACACCCTTGCTCCCTGATTCGACACCTTGCATACATATATGTCAGAGCCTATGCCCTGCTCGGCAAAGTGCTCACGCATAATCTCGCCTACTCTTTCGGCTACATCCATATCTGCCGAGAGCGTAAAGACCGAAGGACCTGCACCAGAAATATTCATTGCCAAAGCTCCTGCCGCCAAAACCTTCACTCGCAGTTCATCGAAACCTGGGATGAAACGCTTACGATATGGCTCCACCACCACATCACACATAGCACGACCTACAAGATGCACATCACCTAACGCCAGACCTGCCACAAGACCCGCAACGTTACCCCACTGCTTTACAGCCGTACGCAAAGGAATCTCCTTGGGCAACACCTCACGTGCCATACGTGTGCTAACCATAATCTCGGGGTGAGCCACCGAACAACAGAAATTGTCGGGCACTGGCAGACGGACAATATCCAACGGCTCATATCCTCTGAGTAGCACCACACCGCCCAGCAACGAGGGACCTACATTATCGGCGTGAGGTGTGCCACCACTAATCAACTTCTCACCCTCCATAGCAAACTCCACCAAGCGCTCATCGGTGAAAGGACGACCCAGCGCCACATTGAGCGCATAGACTGCCGCCGCCGATGATGCTGCACTTGACCCGATACCGCTACCCGGAGAGATCTTCTTCTCAACAACAAACTTCACCATTCGCTTCTCACCGTATGCCGCCATCAAGGCACGCACGGCAGGAGTAATAACATTCTTCTCTATATCGTCTGGAAGCTCCACGTGGCTACGATTCTCAATCTCCAAGTCGTCACCCTCCGACACCTCGACGCTCACCACGTCGCCTACGCCATCGAGCGTCATACCCATAACATCGAAACCACATCCCATATTTGCTACCGTTCCAGGTGCGAAAACTCTCACTTTACTCATTGCTGTATGTTTTACATCCGCCCACGCTATACATATATATAATATATGCCCACGCACGGACGAACAAGATTAATTACTATGTTTGCTTGATTTATTAGCCGACCCCTGCAACCTCGGCAGGAAAATATTACACACGGAAAAGCCCCCGTTCGGCAAAAGAAAACTACACCCCCATAGGGGTAATAGTTGTTGTAGTCGTTGTGGTAATGGTGATAACAAACGACGTATTAGCGCCGATGGTAGTCGTCGCCAATATCGTCGATATGTTATGCAAATTCAGCATCTCTTAACCTATAACCTTACACAAATATATATTAAAAATTTTTAACATACAACTTTTTCGCACCTTTTCTTACAATTTTTAATAATTTTTCAGGGTAAAACAAGCGAGAGCAAGAGTTACAACGCTGAATAACAAGGCATTAGATATATTACAAATTAATAGCAATAGGTATTATAAGTGTTATAAGTCGCATAAGAATCATAAAATATACTACCTATAACACCTATATCACTTATAATTCTTATCCTAACACAAAAAAGCGTCCCATATACAAAAAAATGTCCGCTTCACCCCGAAGAGTGAAGCGGAACCAAAACACTGCTATGTATAATATATATAAGGTATATATATTATCCGAGGAATGCCAACAAGATACCAGCTGCAACGGCTGAACCAATCACACCTGATACGTTGGGACCCATTGCGTGCATCAAAAGGAAGTTAGAGGGATTCTCTGCCTGACCAACCTTCTGAGAAACACGTGCTGCCATAGGTACAGCAGATACACCTGCAGAACCAATCAGCGGGTTAATCTTCTCCTTAGAGAAAATATTCATAACCTTAGCCAAGATTACACCTGAACCAGTACCCAAGCAGAAGGCTGTTACACCCAATACCATAATACCGATAGTCTGCCAGTTAAGGAAGTTAGCAGCAGTAGCGGTAGCACCTACTGAGATACCGAGGAAGATAGTTACGATGTTCATCAACTCGTTCTGAACAGTCTTGCTCAAACGCTCAACAACACCACACTCCTTCATCAAGTTACCCAACATCAAGCAACCAATCAACGGTGCAGCTGAGGGCAACAACAACGAAATAATCATT
>JAFNUH010000174.1 GCA_017384185.1 Alistipes sp. | reverse complement strand
GGTCCTACAACACGAAACCTCACACTTGCCAACGACACTACGCCCGAGGCTATAGCCGAGGCGTATGCTACGGTATTGCGTGGCTTGATAGATGGCGGGGTGGATATTATACTCGTTGAGAGTGTTATGGATGTGCGCAACGCTAAGGTTGTCGTCGAGGAGTGCAGAAAGATAGACGAGAATATACCTATCATTGTTTCGGCTGTCTTGTCTCGTATCGAGGGTCGTGTTGCCAATGGTGCAACAATTGCAAAGTTTGTTGAGGAGTTGCCTATGGAGCAGATTGTGGCTATCGGTTTTAACTGCACCAATGGGGTGAAACCTATCGAGAGTGCCGTCAAGATGTTGGGTGCGCTCTGCACAAAGCCTATCATAGCATATCCTGCTGCGGGACAGCCAATGCTTGCTGCAAACCGTTTCTCTAAGGAGTTGGAGCAGATTTGCAGAGCAGGTATGTTGAATATTGTGGGTGGCTGCTGTGGTACAACGCCCGAATACACATCGTCGTTGGCAAAGATGGCGGCTCGTTGGCGACCACATAAGTTTGAGAAGAGAGGATAAAAACGATAGATATGAATAGCGAGGATTTTCGTAAGTATCTGCATCGCCATCCCGAGCTCCCCTGCAAGGAGCAGGCTACGATGGCATTTATAGCCGAGCAGCTCTCGGAGTTGGGTATTGAGTATTGTCCTGTATCGGATGCGGGATTGTTGGCTCGTATTGAGGGTAGGCGAGGTAACTTGAAGCGTTGCGTGGTGTTGTGTGCCGATGTTAGCGCTATGCCTATTGCGGAGCTTACTACCGTTGAGTGGGCGTCGCAGATGGAAGGCGTTATGCACGCTGCGGGCAATGACTTTAACGATGCACTGCTATATGGTGTGATGAAGCGACTCTATGCTAATCGAGATTTTGAGGGTACACTTTTGGTACTCTTCCAGTCGGGCGAGATGGCAGGTCAGGGTGGCGCAAGAGCTATTTTGGCAGAGGATGTCTTTAATGATTATAACGTTGCAGCCTTTATCAGCAACTACCTTGACGATAGCTTGGAGGTTGGAGAGATTGGCTTCTGCCCGGGTCGTTTTATGCCCTCGTTAGATACGCTGCACTTTGCTGTGAAAAATCCTAATACGGCAGGCAGTGGCACAGCAAAAGACTCGGTTGTAGCTTTGTCTGATTTGATAATGCGCCTTTATACCTTCAATAGCGATGTCTGTTCGCTCGTAGTAAATCGCTTGTCGGCTGATGGTGTGGCAGAAAAACCAGCGGAGCAGAGCCACTGCGAGGGTAAGATGTGGAGCTTCGATGAGAAACTGCGAGCTCGTGTTAAGGAAATGATTGCCCATATGACCGAGGAGATTGAGTATAAATATGACGTGGAGATTTGCTCGGATGTGCGCTACGGTACACCTTGCGTTGAGAATAATGCGCAGCTAACCTACGAGGCGATGCTCCTTGCCGATACGCTCGGCTATGCGGTAAAGGATTTGGAGCGTCGAGATTTAAGCTCTGATTTTGGATATTATTCACAACTTTACCCCTCGCTCTACTACTCTTTAGGTGTAGGAGCTAAGTCGGGACGAGCTTTAACGGCGACATTCTTGCCCGATGAGCGAGCAATCGCCGTTGGAGAGGAGTTTATATATCAACTTGCACTAAATATTTTGAATAAATGAGAGACTCAAAGCGCCGAGGTCAGCGCCGTGAAAAGGCTGCCTCACACCACGTAGATTCAAAGCAGATGCGAGCTGCTTTCATTATAAATATGTTTCGTGAGTTCCCCGACCGTGAGTTCTCTCTCAAGCAGCTTGTGTCTGCTTCGGGCGGTAACTCTAAGGAGGCTCGCTATATGGTGCGTGATTTGGTCGATGCACTTGTCGAGCAGGGTATTGTTGTCCGTCATAGCAGAGATAAGCTCCAGCTCTCAACTTCGCAGTTGCCCCACTATGAGGGTACGGTCGATATGGTGGCATCGGGTGCCGCCTATGTTCGTGTGGAGGAGTTGGAGAGTGATATATATGTCAACCAGCGTAATGTAAACTACGCCCTGGAGGGTGACCGTGTGGAGGTCGTTCTGCAACGTCAGGCTATGCGTGCAGGCGATAATCCCGAGGGTGCAATTACCAAGGTGCTGGAGCGTAGCAATAAGCAGTATGTCGGTGTGGCTGAGGTGAGCCGTGCGGCAATATTTGTACGCCCCGATGCACGTCGTCTGCCGATGGATGTCTTCTTCGCACGCAAGGATTATCCGCAGGTTAAGGATGGCGATAAGGTTGTGTTCCGCATATCGGATTGGCACGAGGGTATGCGCTCGCCACGAGGAGTTATTGTTGATGTGTTGGGACCCGTTGGAGATAACGACACCGAGATGCACGCTATCTTGGCTGAGTATGACCTGCCATATCGCTTCGATGATGAGGTTGAGCAAGCAGCAGAGGCTATCAGCGAGCAGATTACCGAGCGTGATTACGCCGAGCGTCGTGATTTCCGTGATGTAACTACCTTTACTATCGACCCTGCCGACGCCAAGGACTTTGATGATGCCCTTTCTATCCGTAAAGTAGAGGATGGAGTATGGGAGGTAGGTGTGCATATTGCCGATGTTACACACTATATACGCCCCGACGATGTCCTTGATTGCGAGGCACGTGACCGTGGTACGTCGGTCTATCTTGTTGACCGTACGGTGCCTATGTTACCCGAGAGGTTGTGTAACAAGCTCTGCTCGTTGCGCCCCAATGAGGAGAAGTTGTGCTTCTCGGCTGTATTCAAACTCAACGACAATGCCGAGGTCTTGGAGGAGTGGTTTGGTCGTACGGTAATATACTCTGACAGACGCTTTACATACGCCGAGGCGCAGGCTCGCATCGAAACCGGTGTGGGTGATTTTGCCGAGGAGATTTCTGTGTTGAATCGTTTGGCTCAGACAATGCGCCAGCGTCGTTTTAAGGATGGTGCTATCAGCTTCGAGCGTGCCGAGTTTAAGTTTATCCTTGACGAGAAGGGTAAACCTCTGGGCGTATATACTAAGGAGGCGAAAGAGTCGAATCAACTCATCGAGGAGTTTATGCTCCTTGCCAATAAGAAGGTGGCAGAGTACTGTACATATCGTTTGACGAATGGAAAGAAGGTCGCTCGTACGATGATTTATCGTGTTCACGACGAGCCTAATGAGGAGAAGTTGACCCGCTTCCGTGACTTTGTGTTGCGCTTCGGTTATCAGTTCCGTGCATCGAAAGGTCGTTCGGTGGCTAAGGCAATAAATAAGCTGGTCGGCGAGATTAAGGGTCGTGCCGAGGAGAATGCTATTTCGTCGTTGGCAGTTCGTAGTATGTCGAAGGCATTATATACAACCGATAATATCGGTCACTACGGTTTGGCTTTCAAATATTATACTCACTTTACATCACCCATCCGTCGTTATCCCGATATGATGGTACACCGTCTGTTGGCTCGCTACTTAGCCGAGGGTAAGTCGGCTGATAAGACCAAGCTGGAGGCTCAGTGTGTATATGCTACCGAGCGAGAGATTATCGCCTCGGAGGCTGAGCGTGCCTCAATCAAATACAAGATGGTTGAGTTTATGCAGGATAAGATTGGACAGATGTTCAAGGGTCACGTGTCGGGTATGAGCGAGTGGGGTATATATGTCGAGCTGAATGACACCCACATCGAGGGTATGGCATTCCTGCGTGATATTGAGGGCGACTACTACACTTATGATGAGGCCCGCTTCGAGGTTGTTGGTCGTGCTACGGGTCGCCGCATAGCCTTCGGTGATGAGGTATGGATTCGTGTTAAGGGTGTAGATATGCGCCGCCGTACGATTGATTTTGAACTTATCGTAGGTAACAAATAATGAGAGCAGAGGAGATTTTTGCAAAGGCTCGTGACCGTGTTGCGCTCTCCGCAGAGGAGGCGTATTGGCTATGGGATGAGGCTCCCATCGAGCGCCTTGCAGCCGTTGCCGATGAGGTGCGACGAGCTGTCGTACCTGACGAGAAGGTTGTGACGTGGCAGATAGACCGCAATGTGAATATTACAAATGTATGTATTTCGGGATGTAAGTTTTGTAATTTTCATTGCAAACCTCATCAGACAGAGCGTGAGTTTATCACCACACTTGACGAGTATAAAGAGAAGACGGAGCGTATGTTGGCTCTGGGTGGCGACCAGCTCTTGTTGCAGGGAGGTCTGCATCCTCGTTTGGGTATTGAGTATTATGAGGAGCTATTTTCTACGCTCAAAAAACTCTATCCGCAGTTGCGCCTCAATGCTTTGGGTGCGCCTGAGGTGGCTCATATTGCAAAGATTAGTGGAATATCGACACGAGAGACTTTGGAGCGCTTGTCGAAGGCTGGTTTGGATACCTTGCCGGGTGCTGGTGCCGAGATTTTGTGCGATGATGTGCGCCGTGCTATTTCGCCTGCAAAGCCGAGCGTGCAGGAGTGGCTGGATGTTATGCACGAGGCTCACCTGTTGAATATCCCATCAACGGCTACGATGATGTATGGTCACGTCGAAACTCCCCACCAAAGAGTTGACCATCTGCTAAAAATACGTGACCTTCAGGCTCGTTGTCCGGAGGGTAACTGGGGCTTCACGGCATTTATCCCGTGGATTTTCCGTTCGGATGGCACACGTCTGGAGCAGGAGGGTGTGCGTTCACACTTCTCGCCGTTGGAGTATGTGCGTGTTATAGCCGTAAGCCGTTTGGTGCTCAATAATATCCGTAACATACAGGCTTCGTGGCTGACCGTGGGTAAGGCTACGGCGCAGCTGGCTCTGCATAGCGGCGCAAACGATATGGGCTCAATAATGATTGAGGAGAACGTTGTGTCGAGTGCTGGCGCAAATAATCAGTTCGATGCCGAGGGGATTCAGCGAGCCATCCGTGAAGCGGGTTTTGAGCCCCAATTACGTGACCAATTATACCGTCCGAGAGAGTATCGTGTGCCAGAAATAGAATAAATTTGTGCAGAATTAATATTAATAAATTAAAATTTATTACCTTTGCACTCCGAAATCGAATTTTAGAGAAAGAAAATCGAATAAAATATAACGAAGAGACTATGAAAATTACAAGAGAACAGCGTGAAGTAGGCACCTCGGTTTTGAAGGTTGTCGTAGGCGAGGCTGATTACAGCGAGGCAGTTGACAAGGCATTGCGTGAGTATAAGCGCAAGGTAAACATCCCCGGTTTCCGTCCTGGTATGGTTCCTATGGGTGTTGTACGCAAGATGTACGGTAAGGGTATCGTTGCCGAGCAGGCTTACAAGCTGGCTTCTAACTCAGTGTTCGAGTACTTGCAGAATGAGAAGATTGACTACGTAGGTGATGTAATCCCTTCTGAGGAGCAGGGCGACTTCGACTTTGAGAACAACACAGAGCACGAGTTTATGTTTGAGATTGGTGAGGCTCCCAAGATTGAGATTGAGCTCACTAAGGATGACAAGCTCACTTACAACAAGATTAAGATTGACTCTCAGATTCACGAGGCTTACAAGGATAACTACTTGCGTCGCTTCGGTCGCTTGGTAGAGGTTGACGAGGTTAAGAAGGATGAGGCTTTGACAGTTACACTCGACAACGGCGATATGCGCATTGAGGATGCTTACGTTGGTCTTATCTCTATGACAGACGAGGAGCGTGCTGCATTCCTCGGCAAGAAGGTTGGCGATAAGATGGATGTAAACGTAAACGAGCTTTACAAGTCTGCATCACAGCGTGCTGCTATCCTTCAGGTTAAGGAGGACGAGTTGGAGGGTATCAACCCCCAGTTCTCTTTGGAGATTACTCAGATTCGTCAGTTCGCTAACCCCGAGCTTAACGAGGAGTTCTTCAAGATGGCTTTCGCTGATGGCAAGGTAACAAATGAGGAGGAGTTGGATAAGTACCTCGATGCTGAGATTGAGACTGAGATGTCTCGTGAGGCTGACTACTTGTTCACTATCCGTGTTCGTAACTTCTTGATGGAGAAGGCTGGCTTGCAGATGCCTGAGGCATTCTTGAAGCGTTGGCTCTACACTATCAACGAGGGTAAGTTCACAATGGAGGAGATCGAGAAGGACTTCGACGGTTTCGTAAAGATGTTCACTTGGAACTACATCCAGAAGCACTTCATCCAGACATATGAGCTTACAGTATCACAGGAGGAGGTTGAGGCAGAGGCTAAGGAGTTTGCTAAGGCTCAGTTCGCTCAGTACGGTATGCCTTCTGCACCCGAGGATATGCTCGTAAACTTCTCTAAGCAGATTCTTGAGAACAAGGAGCAGTCTCAGAAGATTTATGAGAAGCTCTACGAGTTGAAGGTTGTAGAGTACGTTAAGTCTAAGGTTAAGGTTAGCAACAAGTCTGTTTCATCAGAGGAGTTCGCTAAGTTGGCTCAGGAGATTTAATAACGACTTTTTGGTCCGCCCTTAATATATAATAAGGTATTTGGGTCGGATGCGAGTAAATATTTCTAAATTTGGACTCTGGGCTTAATGTTTGCAGAGTCCAAATTTTGATTTATAGTGTGGCTGCCAACACTTACCCTGTGGCAGAGAGTGTAAAACAAATATTGAGCTATCGTTTATGAACGAATTTGAAAAATATGCTCGTGGCTATTGTGGTATCAGTAGCCTTAAGCTGCACGACTTTAAGTCTATGCATTCTGGCTACGTCTCGCCGACAATCATCGAGGAGCGTCAACTTAATGTAGCAACTATGGATGTCTTTTCTCGCTTGATGATGGACCGCATCATCTTCTTGGGAGCACCCATCTACGACGATGCAGCAAATATCATTCAGGCACAGTTGCTCTTCTTGGAGTCTGTTGACCCCTCGAAGGATATTCAGATTTATATCAACTCGCCTGGCGGCTCAGTGTCGGCAGGTTTGGGTATCTACGATACTATGCAGCTTATCTCAAGCGATGTGGCTACAATCTGTACAGGTTTGGCTGCCTCGATGGGTGCGGTGCTTTTGACAGCGGGTGCTGATGGTAAGCGCTCGGCATTGCCTCACTCACGTGTTATGATTCACCAACCGTTGGGTGGTGCGCAGGGTCAAGCATCGGATATCGAGATTACGGCTCGAGAGATTCTCAAGACCAAGCGTGAGTTGTACGAGATATTGTCTAAGCACTCTGGTGTAGATATTAGCAAAATCGAGCAGGACGCTGACCGAGACTATTGGATGACCTCGTATGAGGCTCGTGAGTATGGACTCATCGACCAGGTGTTGGATAAGCGTTCAAAGTAATATAGATTTATATGGCACAAAAATATAAGG
>JAFNUH010000173.1 GCA_017384185.1 Alistipes sp. | reverse complement strand
TACATCGTACTTCTCTGTCTGAGTGCAAGCTGCACGGAATACCATACGGCCGATACGTCCGAAACCGTTGATACCAATCTTAATCTGTGCCATAATTTGATTTAGTTGTTATAATAATGAAACTTTGTTAACTTTTTAACACCGCAAAATTATATACTTTAGGTATATTAAGCAAATTTCGGCGACCAAAAAAGTAATTATTTTTATAAACTTAACGATAGCTTAACTCAAAAACGCTCTTTTCGTGGCATTTACTTAATGCCCTTTGCACGTTTAGCCATCGCCGAGGCGAATACGAAATCGTCCAACTCACGATTTTCGGCGTGAAGAATATCATCCTTCGAGCCTTCCCACCACTTGTTGCCCTCGTAAATGAAGACAATTTTCTCGCCAATCTCCATCACCGAGTTCATATCGTGGGTGTTGATAATTGTGGTGATGTTATACTCCTTGGTAATGTCGTGAATCAGGTTATCAATCACAATCGAAGTCTGCGGGTCAAGACCCGAGTTGGGCTCGTCGCAGAACAGGTAACGAGGGTTCATAACGATAGCACGTGCAATGGCGGCACGCTTAACCATACCACCACTCAACTCCGAGGGGTAGAGCTTGTGTGCATTGTCCAGATTAACACGCTTCAGACAGAGGTTTACACGCTCCATCTTCTCCTCCTCCGACTGCTCGGTAAACAGATCGAGCGGAAGCTTCACATTCTCGGCAACGGTCGAGGCATCGAGCAGAGCACCGCCCTGGAAAATCATACCAACATCACGACGTATAGCCTTGCGAGCCTTGAAGTCGAGCTTCGAGAAGCACACATCGTCATAATATATTGCGCCCTCATCTACATCGTGCAGACCAACCAAACTCTTAAGCAACACCGTCTTACCCGAGCCACTACGACCGATGATAAGGTTTGTCTGACCGGTGCCAAACTCCACCGTAATATCATTTAGCACGGTGCGTCCGTCGAACGACTTAACTATATTTTCTGCCTTTATCATGTACGTATAAGTTGCGTTAAAACGAGGTTGCAAATCATAATTACGATAGAGCTAACAACTACCGCCTTTGTCGAGGCTTTACCCACCTCGAGCGAGTTACCCTTAGCATAGTAGCCGCAGTATGCCGAGATACTTGTGATAAAGTATGCGAAGAATGCCATCTTCACCAGCGCATACCAAATCTCATCCACGTAGAAATAGTATCTCAAACCGTCGATGTACTCCATCGGGTTCATAATGCCCGTAATCTCAGCCATACCATACCCTCCCGCAATACCGATGAGCATACTAAATATAGCCAGGAAGGGGAAGAAAAATACGGTGGCAACAATCTTGGGCAGGATGAGATACGAAGCCGAGTTGACACCCATAATCTCTAATGCGTCAATCTGTTCGGTGATTCGCATAGTACCAATCTCGGATGCGATATTCGAGCCTACCTTACCCGCCAAAATCAGCGCCACGACGGTCGATGAAAACTCCAAAATCATAACCTCACGAGTGGCGTAGCCAATCATAAACTGAGGGATGAAGGGCGACTCCAACGTGATGGCCATCTGCAAGGTCACAGCCGAGCCGATGAAGACCGAGATGATAGCCGTTAGACCTATCGAGTTAAGACCCAAAGCCTCCATCTCCTGCATAATGCGGGTATAGTATATACGCATCTTCTCGGGGCGTGAGAAGACCTTCTGCATCAGCAGCGTGTAGCGACCTATTGATTCAATTACGTTTAATTTTTTCATTATAATTATGTATCCGCACCCTCCCTCCTGTCGGCGGGGTCGGGCGTATTACTTCTTATCTTTTACCTCCTCAAACTCTACGTAGTCGCCCACGTTATCGTTGACACGTTTTGGCGGCTGCTGTGTTGTGGGGTGTACCTTCACGTCGCCCTCCGACTTAGCCTGCTGGCGAGTGTAAAACTGCTCCGAATAGCTACGCTGCGAGGAGCGTCGAGCCTCGTTCTCCATCTGTCGAGAAGCTCGTCGAAGACGGAACAAAAGGAACATAGGCACCGCCAGCAAAACAAGCAACAGCACCATTATACCTATAAATATTGCTCCGAAGACCGAGGGCGCAAAAACCATCAGCATAACCAGCACGATTGTGGTTAGCGGATTACGATTGACAAACCCTACGATGGAGTCTATTATTGCCGAAAAAATATTCATCTTTTGTCTATTATCTAAATAAGCTTGGCAAAATTACAAAAAAATCGCCATTTCGTAAAATATCTGCTCGTAGTGTGGATAAAAAGTATTAATTTTGAAGCCAAATAAACTGATTCTATTATGTCACATCAACTTTTATCAATTTCGCCGGTCGATGGCCGCTACAATAAAGTAACGTCGGCTTTGTCGGATTATTTTTCAGAGTATGCACTTATTCGCTACCGTGTACGTGTCGAGGTAGAGTATTTTATCGCATTGTGCGAGTTGCCTCTGCCCCAGCTTGCAGGCGTGCCCCGCTCGGCTTATGACGAGTTGCGCAAGCTCTACACCGAGTTTACGATGGAGGATGCACAGCACGTTAAGGAGATTGAGAGCGTAACAAACCACGACGTGAAGGCTGTCGAGTACCTCTTGAAGGAGAAGCTCGAGCAGTTGGGTCTGAACGACTATCGTGAGTTCGTACACTTCGGTCTTACATCGCAGGATATTAACAACACGGCTACTCCGCTGCTTTTGGAGGAGGCTTTGGCTGATGTATATCTGCCTGCATTGCACGAGTTGGTAGACAAGATTTATGCTCTTGCTGAGCAGTGGGAGGATGTTCCTATGTTGGCACACACTCACGGTCAGCCCGCATCGCCCACACGCTTGGGTAAGGAGTTCAAGGTATTCGTTGAGCGCCTGGAGCGTCAGATTGACCTCTTGCAGGAGATTGAGCCTATGGCTAAGTTTGGTGGCGCTACGGGTGGTTTCAATGCTCACCACGTGGCATACCCCGAGATTGACTGGGTGACATTTGGTAACGAGTTCGTTGACTCACTCGGCTTGGTACGTGCGCAGTACACTACACAGATTGAGCACTACGACAACCTCGCAGCTACGTTCGACGCCTTGAAGCGTATCAACACAATCCTTACGGACCTTGCACGTGATATGTGGACATATATCTCTATGGAGTACTTCCGCCAGCAGGTTAAGAAGGGCGAGGTAGGCTCATCGGCTATGCCCCACAAGGTTAACCCCATCGACTTCGAGAATGCAGAGGGTAACTTCGGCGTGGCAAATGCTATCTACGAGCACCTCTCAGCGAAGCTCCCCATCTCACGTATGCAGCGTGACTTGACAGACTCGACCGTATTGCGTAACGTAGGTGTTCCCGTGGCTCACACGCTTATCGGCTTCGCATCATTGCAGAAGGGTCTTGGCAAGGTTATCTTGAACGATGCAGCTTTGGCGGCAGACCTCGAGGATAACTGGGCAGTTGTAGCAGAGGCTATGCAGACTATCCTTCGCCGTGAGGCATACCCCAACCCCTATGAGGCTTTGAAGGCTCTGACTCGCACGGGTGGTCACATCACCGAGCAGACTATCAAGGAGTTTGTCGAGGGCTTGGACGTAAGCGAGAGCGTGAAGGCAGAGTTGCGTGTCATCACACCCCACAACTACACCGGCATCGTAAAGTAATCCGCAAGGATATACCTATAATTAAAAAGCATATTGCCATTCTGAGCAATATGCTTTTTAATTTAATATATGTATTAGTTTATTTTACTCTACATACAGCACCAGACCTTTCAGGTATTCGCCCTCGGGGTGGTAGATGTTGATGGGGTGGTCGGCGGGTTGTGTGAGCTGGTGGAGAATGCGCACCTTACGTCCTGCGATGGCTGCTGCCGAGAAAACGGTTGTGCGGAAGAGCTCCTTGCTTACTGCCTGCGAGCAAGAGAATGTGAAGAGGATACC
>JAFNUH010000172.1 GCA_017384185.1 Alistipes sp. | reverse complement strand
GATTAAGGTCGATAAGCTCCGTTGTGAGGAATAAATTTCGCTCGACATTCGATGCTACAACGGCATTTATCACCACATCGGGCATCTGCTCCATCAAGTGATTACGCACGTATATCTCCTCGGGAGTATATGCCGAGAGAGCGTATGTACCAGGCAGGTCGGTAATATTAATTTTGTAACCCTTATAACGGCACGTTCCACGCTTTGCATCGACGGTCACACCGCTATAATTTCCCACGTGTTCGTGACCACCCGACAAGGCGTTAAACAACGATGTTTTTCCGCTATTGGGATTACCTACCAATGCGACATTTATCTCACGAATTTTTTGGCTGATTACCTGCTCAATATCTTCATCATTCGGGGATGTTGCCACATCCTCAATCTGCTGCATATGTTGTGCTCGAGCCTCCTCGATGGTGATAATCTCAACCATCGCCGCCTCACTTCGACGCAAAGAGACCTCGTAACCCATAAGACGATACTTTATTGGGTCACGCAAGGGCGCATTGAGCACCGACTCCACACGCTGACCACGCACGAAGCCCATCTCTAATATTCTGCGTCGAAAACCGCCGTGTCCCAAGACCTTGACGATTACGGCAGACTCTCCGGTTCGTAATTCCGACAATAACATTATTCACTATTTTTGCTTGCAAAAATACAAAAATTTTACGACATTTACTAATCACTAAAAATAGTGAAACACAATGCGTGAATAACTATTTATCGGTATTGGTTAGATAGCATTATGTAACGAACTTTGCAACAACAAGATGAGATAATTATTTTGTTTGTTTTATGAGTATATTTTTTCGGTGATAGTTGCGCCTTTCAGCACAGCTAACATCAGCCTCATCGCTGAGGCACAACACGAGCCAATTTAGGTGTAAAAAACCACCAATTTGGCTACGTAAAAACGGGAGGGCAGAGGCTTTCCCGTTTTGTTATTTTACTATACCAATGAAGCAAATAAACGAAGCTCACAAAAAACTATTTACACAACAATAAAATGTTAATATTTCGCCGTCAAAAAACTTTCACATTAAAATAAATTAATGTATCTTTGCACGTAATAACCCCAAAAAGGACTTTTACCGTGATTATACACCCTAAATTAACGATCAATACGATCCATTGTGCAGACTCTACAAGCAAGAGCTGGAGTGGGGTGTCGTGCGGGTATCAGAGAACGAAAATTAGTTGAATTTAAGTATAATTGTGGCCGTTGCATTGTGTTGCAGCGGCTACGTTTTTAACATTACACATTGACAATATGAAAGTTGCAGTTATTATGGGCTCAACAAGCGACTGGGGTGTTATGTCAGCCGCTTGCGAGACTTTGGAAGAGTTGGGAATCGAGTATGAGAAGAGAGTTATCAGTGCTCACCGCACACCTCACCTTATGGTAGAGTACGCTGAGTCGGCTAAGGAGCGTGGCATTGGTGCTATCATCGCAGGTGCTGGTGGCGCAGCTCACGTAGCAGGTGTAACAGCTGCTTTGACTACCGTACCCGTTATCGGTGTACCCATCAAGACCTCTGCATTGGGTGGTTTGGACTCATTGCTCTCTATCGTGCAGATGCCGGGTGGTATCCCCGTATCTACCACAGCCATCAACGGTGCAAAGAATGCAGCTCTTATCGCTGCTTCAATCTTCGCATTGACCGACAAGGAGCTTGAGGCTCGTTTGGTAGCATTCCGCAAGGCTCAGACAGAGAAGGTACTCGAGGCTGAGCTGTAACAGATAGGGTAGCATCCCAAAATCAACGTTGAAAACATCGAAAAACAAATATGAAAAATTACCGTATTTTTGTAGAGAAATATCCTCGATTCCAGGTCGAGGCTGAAACACTCCGCAAAGAGCTGAACAACAACTTGGGTCTGAAGTTGGCGACACTTCGTCTGCTCAACGTTTACGACCTGTTCGGTTTCTCGGAGGAGCTTTTGGAGAAGAGCCGCTACGCCGTTTTTGGTGAGATTGTAACCGACTGCGTGAGCGACGAGTGCCAGCTCGATGGCAAGAAGTATTTGGCAGTTGAGTACCTGCCAGGTCAGTTCGACCAGCGTGCATCATCAGCTGTTGATTGCGTACGCCTGATTGAGCCTACGGCTAACGTACACATCAAGTCTTCTAAGTTGATTATCTTCGACGACGCTATCACTGAGGAGGAGATGGCTCGCATCGAGCGTTATTATATCAACGCCGTAGAGTCACGCAAGAAGGATTTGAGCGTGCTTACCGATATGGAGGATGCCGAGGTTAAGCCCGTTCCCGTATTGCACGGCTTGACAGCTCTCAAGGATGAGGAGTTGGCAGATTACTGCAAGCAGTATGGCTTGGCTATGAATGCCGACGACTTGCGTGAGGTTGTAAACTACTACAAGGCTGAGGGTCGTGACCCGTCGGAGACAGAGCTTCGTATTCTTGACACATATTGGAGCGACCACTGCCGTCACACAACTTTCACAACAGAGATTACAGAGATTACTATTGACGAGTCATTCCTCAAGGAGGAGTTGGGCGAGGCTATCGCATCAATGCACAAGATTCGTGAGGAGTTGGGTCGCTCTGAGAAGAGCCTCTGCTTGATGGAGCTTGCAACATTGGGCGCACGCTACCTCAAGAAGACTGGCGTATTGGATAACTTGGAGCAGTCGGAGGAGAACAACGCTTGCTCTATCTACGTTAATGTTGACGTTGACGGCGAGATGGAGAAGTGGCTGTTGCAGTTCAAGAATGAGACACACAACCACCCCACAGAGATTGAGCCCTTCGGTGGTGCATCAACTTGTCTTGGCGGTGCTATCCGTGACCCGTTGTCAGGTCGTAGCTACGTTTACCAGGCTATGCGTGTAACAGGTGCTGGCGATATCTACAAGCCCGTTGCTGAGACTATGGAGGGTAAGCTCCCGCAGCGTATCATCTCTGCAAAGGCTGCTGCCGGTTACTCAAGCTACGGTAACCAGATTGGTTTGGCAACAACTCACGTGCGTGAGATTTACCACCCCGACTACGTTG
>JAFNUH010000171.1 GCA_017384185.1 Alistipes sp. | reverse complement strand
CCGTGCGTACGACATAAATGATGAAAAACGCCTGCCGTTGTCATTGCTTGTAAATATTCTGGGTGGTCCGTCAGCAAATTCACGCCTCAACACGGTTCTACGAGAGAAGAATGGTTTGTCGTACAACACCGAGGCGGTTTATACGCCATACAACGACTGTGGTATGGTAGCGATATATTTCAGCTCGGACCATCACAATGCAGACCTCTGTCGAGAGTTGATAGATAAGGAGTTACGAGCGTTGTGCACAACACCACCTACGGCACGACGTATGGCGATGATTAAGCGTCAGTTTTTGGCGCAGATGGCTATCTCGATGGAGAACAACGAGGGTTATATGTTGGGCGCTGGCAAGAGCTATCTCGTTCACGATGAGATTGATACATTAGAGGAGGTATATCGCAAGGTATCGGCAGTGACTGCAGAACAGATTACGGAGGTGGCAGAGGAGATTTTTGCAAACACATCGACACTAATTTACCAATAAATATGGATTTACTTGAAAAATATATACACGAAAACTCCTCACCCGAGGATGCTCTGTTGCACGAGCTTGACCGTGAGACCCACCTGCGAGTGATTAATCCCCGTATGATTTCGGGTCATATTCAGGGTAAGCTGTTGGAACTGATTGTCAAGATGTTCCGTCCGAAGAGTATCTTGGAGATTGGAACGTTTACGGGTTACTCGGCACTCTGTATGGCGGCAGGTCTGGAGGAGGGTGCTACGATTGACACCTGCGAGGTGGATGACGAGTTAGAGCCGTTAGCGCAGTCGTTTTTCGACCGTTCGGCGCACGGGCATAAGATTAAGATGCACATCGGCTCGGCGTTGGAGCTTGCACCGCAGATGGGTAAGCAGTTTGATATGGTCTTTATCGATGGCGACAAACGAGAGTACCCCGCATACTACAATATGCTGATGGATAAGGGTTTGGTACATAGTGGCTCGATAATGTTGGCAGACAATATTCTCTGGTACGGCAAGGTTGTGCAACCCGTAGCGCACAACGACCGCCACACCGAGGCGCTCATTGAGTTCAACCGTATGGTTGTAGAGGACGATAGGGTAGAGAGCGTTATCCTCCCGTTGCGAGATGGAATAAATATTATTCGTGTGAAGTAAAGAAAAGGCTGTCCCATAGCAGGACAGCCTTTTACTCTCTTATTATCTCTTTTTCAATGGTAATTTTTGCGGCTCCGCCTCACTCACCTTAATAGGTATAGCCTGCATAATATATCTGCGGTCATCCTCGCCAAGTGACTCAAACGACTGCTTGAACGAACGCTGAGCCAACTCCTCGCGTAACTCTGCATAAGCCTGAATAATAGTCGAATGTAAAGCCAAATACTTCTCTGCATCAACATCAAGTCTAGCTTGTACGGAAACAACACCTTGACTTACAGGATAATGCACCTCGCCCGCACCTCGCTTAATGGTTTCCCATTTAAAATCCGAGTAGTTGGGATTCTTTTTCTTTCGATTATGGTTTATACTCTCCGTATTATCCACAAATTGCTTTACGATACTCTTTAACTCATCCAACCCAACAATAGCCTCTTTGCCATCGGGACGTGCTGTCATAATATCGCCACGGCCATTCATAAATACCAGCAAAAGATTATGCTCGGCAACCATTGACCTTATATCGGTAACTACCTTTAAGCCATTCTCCTCTGTCGGAATGGGAGGCAAAACCTTATCAACCTCATTCTCGGCAGAGATATACTTTACTCTCAGCACACCGCTTT
>JAFNUH010000170.1 GCA_017384185.1 Alistipes sp. | reverse complement strand
GTCCAAACGTTTCCCCTTGAACCAAAGTTACCCTTGGCAAGCTTCAAAACCTTCTTTCTTCTTGCGCGTGACGCAACAGCGTTGACTGAACGTGGCATAGTAAAATAAGTTTTTGATAGAACTCATAGCGGTGTGATTCTCTCACACTCTTTAGGGCTATTTTGTCCTGATTGTTAATAAAAAATTGTTTTGGCGAATCGAGGTTAATTATTTAACCAACAAATTCTTGATCTTAGCCTCATCGGCTGCTGAAACTGTTGAAGAGTAACACAAGTTACGCTTCTGCTTCTTAGTCTTTTTTGTCAGGATGTGACTGTGATAAGCGTGCTTACGCTTGATCTTACCTGTGCCGGTGAAAGTAAAACGCTTCTTTGCAGCGGCATTTGTTTTCATTTTGGGCATTTTCGTAAAATTGTTAATTAGTTAAACATAGCGTGCAAAGATACATTTTTTTTCTCAATTATCACACATCCTTTGAAATAATTTTGAATTTTGAGCATATATTCACTACCTTTGTTATATGATTAAGGCAAACGACATACATAAAAGCTTCGGCTCGCTGGAGGTTTTGAAGGGCGTATCGCTCGACGTGAAGCGCTCGGAGGTGGTATCTATCGTGGGACAGAGTGGTGCAGGAAAAACTACTTTGTTACAGATTCTTGGTACACTGTCAGCTATGGACAGTGGCTCGCTAAGCATTGACGGCGTAGAGGTTAGCACGATGAATGACAACGAGTTATCGGATTTCCGCAACCGCCACATTGGATTCGTCTTTCAGTTCCACCACCTGCTGCCCGAGTTCACTGCCGTGGAGAATGTTATGCTGCCGGCACTCATCGCAGGTCGTAGCAAGCGTGAGGCAGAACAGGAGGCACTCAAACTGCTGAAGATGATGAATCTCTCGGAGCGTACAACACACAAGCCCAGCGCATTGTCGGGCGGCGAGCAGCAGCGTGTGGCTATCGCTCGTGCAATAGTAAACCACCCAGCCCTGCTATTGGCTGATGAGCCATCGGGTAATCTTGACACAAAGAATCGTGACGAGATACACTCGCTCTTCTTCCGCCTGCGTGATGAGTTGGGACAGACAACCGTGATTGTAACACACGACGACGGATTGGCATCGATGGCAGACCGCAAAATTACTATGCGTGACGGCTTAATATTATAAGGTTATGCAGAGAGAAGAACTACGAGAGCTACTCGAACACCTGCACGACAAATATAATCGCCAGGAGTTCATCGAGCCCGACCCAATAAGTATTCCGCACTCATTCAGCGACCGTCACGACAGAGAGATTGCAGGTTTCCTGGCGGCGGCTATTGCGTGGGGCAACCGCAAGGCGATAGTGAAGAGCGCTCGCCGAATGATGAGTTATATGGATAATGCCCCCGCCGACTTCGTTCGCAACGCATCGCAGCAGGAGCTGGCACATCTGCAGTCGTATGTACACCGCACCTTTAACGGGCAGGATTTCACCGACTTTGTACTCTGTATGCGCCACATAATGGAGCAGTATGGAGGCATAGGTGAGTTTTTCGAGAGCCGCTACGAGGCTACACAAGATATGACAAAGGTGTTGTCGGAGTTTCGCCGTGAATTTTTCAGTTGTGACCACAACCCCCACTGCGAGAAACATATCTCGTCAATAGATAAGGGTGCCGCCTGCAAACGCCTAAATATGTACCTGCGCTGGTTTGTGCGCCACGATGAGCGTGGTGTTGACTTCGGTCTTTGGCGCAAGATTCCTATGTCGGCACTATATCTTCCGCTCGATGTTCACACGGGCAATATGGGTCGTGCATTAGGGCTTCTCGCTCGTAAGCAGAGCGATTGGAAAGCTACGACTGAGATTACTGCGTCACTGCGTGAGTTTGATGCCGAGGATCCTGTGCGATATGACTACTCGCTATTCGGCGCTGGCATTGACGGTTTTCTGAAATAGATGTTATGCGAGGTAAAGGCTTTACATTCAAGCAGTTTCATATCGACCATAGCCGTTGTGCAATGAAGGTCGG
>JAFNUH010000169.1 GCA_017384185.1 Alistipes sp. | reverse complement strand
TTACAACATCGTTCCTGGTGGTGTATATGGTTTGGGTATTGTATTGCACAATATCTTCCCCTCAATTCAGGTGGGTACATTCGGATATATGTTTGATATTCCGCTGCTTACAATAGCTATCATCCTTTTTGGCAAGCAGTTTGGCGGTCGCACGCTCTATGCAGCAGCCATCACCCCTGGTCTTATGAACATTCTCTCGGCACTCGTCTATCCGAATGCTGAGGCGTTGCAGGCACTCGACCCAGCACAGTTGATGGGTGGAGCGGTGAATCTTTCAGACCACTTGATGCTGGCTTGTATCTTGGGTGGTACAATCCTCGGAGCCGGTTTGGGTCTTGTTGTTCGCAGTAACGCTACAACAGGTGGAACAGATATTATCGCTATGATTCTTAACCGTTACCTGCACGTACCCTTCTCTCGTGGCGTATTGATTGCCGACTCGTGCGTAGTATTGGCAGGTCTTGTGGTAATCGGCTTTGGTATCGGTATGGAGGATGGCGAGGCTGGCGGTTGGTTGCTTTCGCTCTACTCGCTTATCTGTATCTTCGTATCATCACGTGTAATCGACTATACAATTGATGGTGCATCATACGATAAGTTGCTCTTCATCATTGGCAACACCCACTCGGAGCCCCTGCGCCAATATATTATTAACGATATGGAGCGTGGTGGTACATATATCAAGTCATCGGGTATGTACAGCCAGGAGGATAAGGAGATGATTTTCCTTGTTGTCAGCCGCCGTGAGGTTGCGCAGGTGCAGCGTAAGATTCGTGAGATTGACCCCACGTTGTTCCTCGTTGTTACCGATGCTTACGACACCTTCGGCGAGGGCTTCAAGCCTCTGCCCGATAAGGATGTTATACTTAACGACTAAAACTGAGTATGATTAACGTAAATAATTTGCGTCCCCTCGTTGGCGAGGGTCGAAAACTCTTCATAGAGACATACGGTTGCCAGATGAATGTTGGCGACTCGGAGATTGTCGTGTCTATTATGCAGAAGGAGGGTTACATCTACACCGAGAAGATTGACGAGGCTGATGTGATTCTTATCAACACCTGCTCGATACGTGACAATGCTGAGCAGCGCATTTGGGGTCGCCTGACTGAGATGCGACGCCTTCGCAAGCGCAAGCCATCGTTGCTCATCGGCATCATCGGTTGTATGGCTGAGCGCCTGAAGGAGCAGCTCACCGTTGGCGAACTGGCGGTGGATATCGTTGCAGGCCCCGACACATATCGTGACCTTCCTCGCCTTGTACGTGAGGCTGAGGCTGGTGGCAAGGGCGTAAATGTGCTTCTCTCGCAGGAGGAGACCTATGCTGAGATTGCCCCCGTGCGTTTAGATAAGAATGGCGTTAGCGCATACATAGCTATTATGCGTGGCTGTAACAACTTCTGCTCTTACTGCGTTGTGCCTTACACTCGTGGTCGTGAGCGCAGCCGTGATGCAGCAACCATCATTGCCGAGGCAAAGTCACTCTTCGAGAATGGTTACCGTGAAGTTACTCTACTCGGTCAGAACGTAAACTCATACCGCACGGGAGATGTCGATTTCCCCGCTCTGCTGAAGGCTGTGGCTGAGATTTCACCGCTGCTGAGAGTTCGCTTTGCTACCTCACACCCCAAGGATATGAGCGACAAGTTGCTGGAGGTTATGGCTTCTATGCCCAACATCTGCCGAGCAATACACCTGCCTGCTCAGTCGGGTTCAAGCGTAATGCTGGAGCGTATGAATAGAAAATATACTCGTGAGTGGTATCTCGACCGTGTGGCTGCCATCCGTCGATATATGCCCGACTGCGCCATAACAACAGACCTCATCGCTGGTTTCACGGGCGAGACAGAGGAGGACCACAAACTTACCCTCTCGCTTATGGAGGAGGTCGGTTACGAGTTTGCCTTTATGTTCAAGTATTCGGAGCGTCCAGGCACCTTCGCACAGCGTAACTTGGGTGATGATATTCCCGAGGATGTTAAGACTGCTCGTCTAACAGAGATTATCAACCTGCAAAATCAGCTCTCGGAGCAGAGTAACAAACGTGATGTAGGCAAGGAGTTTGAGGTGCTGGTAGAGGGCACATCGAAGCGTCGTGAGGACCAGCTCTTCGGTCGCACATCACAGAACAAGGTTGTTGTCTTCGACAAGGGCGACCATAAGGTTGGCGACTATGTTCGCTGTCGCATTACAGGTTGCTCATCGGCAACACTCTTTGGCGAAGAGATTTTTTAGAAGATACTACCATAGATAAAACGGGCGGTTAAACGTAGAGTTTAGCCGCCTGTTTCGTTATTGCATCATTGTTGCACTGTAAATGCCTAAAAACAGACTATGAAACACCTTTCACTTTTTCTATTTGTAATTTTACCATTCACACTTTACGGGCAAGCGCTCGACTCGTTACAGCAGACTCACAAAATAGATGAGATAGTGGTCACGGGCAGCAAGGTAAAGGCTGACGCCCGCTTACTCTCTACGACCGTCTCAATAATCGAGCGCAACACCATCGAGCATAGTAATCGGACATCGTTACTGCCCTCACTTGCGGAGTTTGTGCCGAGCCTATTTATAACATCCAGAGGTGTGCTGGGTTACGGCGTAAGCACGGGTGCTGCTGGAGGTATGAGTATGCGAGGAGTTGGCGGTAGTCCCACAACGGGTATGATGGTTCTGATTGACGGACATCCGCAATATATGGGTCTTATGGGACACCCTATCGCCGACGCCTACCACTCATCGCTCGCTGAGCGTGTGGAGATTCTGCGTGGTCCAGCATCGGTGCTTTACGGCAGCAATGCAATGGGCGGAGTTATAAATATCATAACACGCAGGATGCAGAAAAGTGGCTCGCAGACAAATGCTCAGGTTGGCTATGGCTCATACAATACGCTGCAAACCAATCTCACGAATAGAGTCCACAAAGGTCGTTTCACATCGGCAATTATGGGCAGCTACGACCGTAGCGATGGACATCGTGCCAATATGGGGTTTGAGCAATATGGCGGCTCGGCAAGAGTTGGCGCTGAGCTTTCGCCAAGCTGGGAGGTCACGGCAAACTTCACCATAACACACTTCAACGCCTCAAATCCAGGCTCTGCGTCATCTCCAATTATAGATAACGACTCACGAATAACACGTGGTGCAACATCCGTATCACTACGCAACCATAATAACAAAAGGCAGGGGGCAATAAGTCTCTTTTATAATTGGGGCATACACAACATCAACGACGGTTACGCAGAGGGCGCTACCCCACCCGACTATCTTTTCCACTCGAAGGATAAGATGGCGGGGGCTTCGTTGTACCAAAATTTTTCACTGTGGGCTAAAAACCGAACAACCATCGGCGCCGATTATCAACTTACGGGAGGCGTAGCAAAAAATCGCTACACAGACGACCGTGAGGACAAGGTTATTGCCGACAAATATATGCACAACATCGCTGGATATGTAAGCTCGCAGCAGAGCATCTGGCATTGGCTGGTGATAGATGCGGGTCTTCGATATGACTACAACTCCCGTGCAGGCAGGGCGTGGGTGCCGCAAGGTGGTGCGTCGATTCTCTTGCCACAAAATATGCAGGTCAAAGCCGTTGTATCGAAAGGTTTCCGTTTCCCGACAATACGTGAGATGTATATGTTTCCTCCACAGAATCCTGAGCTTCGCCCCGAGAATATAGTGAATTATGAAATATCACTACATCAGCAACTGCGAAGCATAAGCTACGGCATAAATCTATATTATATAGATGGCAAAGATATGATTCAAACTCTTATGGTTGATGGGCGCCCACGAAACGTCAACACGGGAAAGATTGACAATCGGGGCATTGAGGCTGAAATTTCGTGGCAGGCAGACCCTCGGTGGCAGGTTTTGGCAAATTACTCATACCTGCGTATGAAATACCCCGTTGTGGCTGCACCTGAACACAAACTATTCGTTGCCGTGAGATACAACCACAAACGGTGGATGGTTGGCTCAGATATTCAATATATAAATGGTCTTATAACGCAAAGCAACCCCATAAAGGAGGAGAGCTACGTTCTATGGAATGCAAACATAGAGTATCACGCATCAAAATGCGTCCGCATATATCTACACGGCGAGAACCTTTTATCACAAAAATATGAGATAAACGCAGGCTACCCTATGCCCCGCACAACCATCAGCGCAGGAGTAAAATTATCATTATAAACAACAGAATTATGATACACGAAAATGTTTTTGCAACGTTTCCTACGAGCACAGAGCACTACTCTACCGACGTAGCACCCATCATCAACTACGTAACATCACGCTACGGCAGAGAGGAGTGGCGTGCCGTAGTTCTGACCAACGAGCTACACGGACACTTAGGTATATACTCGACAATCGGCGTAAAGATGGGTATCTACGCCTGCGAGCAACTTGGTAAGACGCACCACATAAAGGTAATATCTTGTGCTGGCACCACCCCGCCGATAAGTTGTATGAATGACGGTTTGCAGGTTAGCACGCAAGCAACCCTGGGACACGGATTGATAACGGTTGCCGAGTGTACGTCAGCTCAACCCGAGGCGATATTTATGTGTGATGGAAGGAGGTTGCACCTGCGACTTAAATCTCACGTAGCAATACAAATCGAGCGTGACATACGTCGTGGAGTAGAGATGTATGGCACTGCATCACCGCAATATTGGGCATACGTTCGCCATCTTGCCATCGACTACTGGCAATCAATGGACCGCAACGAGATTTTTGAGACGGTTTTGGACCAATAGATGCAAGGTGTGGACACATATTCTCGAAACCGAAATATTGGCACACACTTTGCAATTATAAATATCAACTGTGGCACTTAAGCACTGCCGCAGCGAGGTTTCTTCATTTATTTAAGTTTGGGTTAGTAGTTTAAGGAGCTTCTAATGCTCCGAAGGTAGGCGGCAATCGTGAGATTCCCGCCTATTTTTATTTCAGAATCAACTCCTCCAATCGCACCTTAGGTACATAATGCACACCATCCTTACGGTAGTAGTTATGATTTTCGTTGGCACTAATCTCCACCAGACGAATATCATCCTGTCCACGACCTATCGCAAGAATCAACAACGGCTCAAACTCCAACGCCAAAGCCTCACGAACAGCTGCTCTATCGAATGCACCTATACAGATGCCATTGAGTCCAATCTCGACAGCCTGCAACAACATACTCTGCGCCGCAATACCCAAATCGACACTCACATATCTATCCTCCGCCTGCGTTGAACATATAACGATAAATGCATTAGGCTCGCTCCCTGCGGCGGGTAAATGCAATTCGGGCAGAGCACCGCCAAGACGAATGTGCGGCAAGACCTTCGCAGCCTCATCACTCAACACGGGACGAAAACGCAATACCTGCTGGTTGCGTGCCGAAGGGATTTTAGTTACAACCTCGATTATACGATGCAACTGGTCAGCACGCACCTTGAACGAAGAGTCGAAAGCTCTATGGCTACGATTTTTCTCCAGCAGTCGCATCAACGTACGACTTGAAGATGGACGCTTTGCGGGAGCAGCACCTCGCATATAATCCTCCATCTTCTTACCCAAATAGTTATCTGCCATTGTATGCTAAATTAGATTCAACAGGAAAGCCGACGAGACATAAGTAATAACGAAGCATACTACGAAGGTCACAACGCCCTTTGTATTTTTCAAGTTCGTTGCCTCGGCAAAAGCCTTATAGCTCCAGTAGAAATACCACACCACAAAGAGCAATGAAACAACACCTACAATAGTGAGAAGGTTCATATGCTCCATCATACGTGCAATATTACCATCCATCGCCAAACCCATAACACTACGCACCGTAGGGATAGTATATATGAGTAGCGACAGAGAGAATGGAATACGTGCAAAGAGATTATAAGCCGCCACATCCCAGAATCTCGGCTTCGAGCGTGACAACAACAGACCAGCCACATACAGCACCACCGAGAAGAAGAGCCACACAACAATCTGCTGCAAGGTAGCCTTCCACAATGCGCCACCTGCATAGTTTATCTGTGTAAGTGATGTCATACGCAGTCCTGTCTGCCAGCAGAAAACAGAAATCAAGATAAGCGCCGCAATGCCCCAGCACAAAGCCTGACGCAAAGGCAAATAACGAAACGGATTTTTCAATTTCTCAATCATAGCCATATAATTTTAATTATTTTCACTCTCTTCTAAGCGCTCCAGCTCGGAGATAATATCATCTAAACGGTTACGCACCGAGGGGTAGCTCAGACCCATCTTCTGTGCAAGCGCCTTCAGCGAACCACTGCACAATACAAAGTCGCTAACAAAACGCAAATCATCCTCCTTAAGTCGCATAAGGGCTGGCAAGGGGTAATCACCCTCAATCTTGGTGCTGCACTCTCGGCACTGCATAACGTGCACTTGCAACTCTCCGCCACACGACGGACAGATCTTCGGCAATCGTCGTTTAATCATATTTTTCTAATTTTATTCACTTTGAGCTAAAATCATCATCTTGCTACACAAATTTAAAATAAAAATAAATAAAATGCAATACTATATCAATATAATTAACATTATATAACACTTTATAAGCGTTATAGGTGCTACAAGGACTATTATAGACCAACATATATCGCATATATACTTATAGCCCCCAACACCCATCAGCACAAAAAAACGGCCACCCGATTGGGCAGCCGTTAAAGCGATTACGATATGACGATTACTTCAAAGCCTCCAAAGCCTTGTTGTACTTCTCATACTTAGGCATCATACCCTCCTCGTCACGAAGACGGAATGTCAACACCTTCAAAGTCTCAACAGTAGGCAAGCTGTTGGGGTTAAGCTCGTAAGCAGCCTCCAATACGGGAACAGCAGCCTTATAGCTTGCGATAACCTTATCCTGGTCAGCCTTCCACTCTGCGTTGCTCTTATAGTCACGCTTGCTCATCTCGTCGTTCAAAGCATCAGCCTTGTAGATGTGCAACAAACCGAGGTTAAATGCAGCCTGGTGGTCCTTAGGATCAAGCTCAACAACCTTAGCGAATGAGTTGATAGCCTCATCGAAGTTCTTCATTGAGTTGAACATAATAGCACGACCATTCCACAAATCCTTGTTCTGAGGATCCTTAGCCAAAGCGTCGTCAACCATCTTAACCAACTCCTGGGGGTCACCTACGGGGTTCTCAGGATCAGTGTAGATAGTAATCAAGCCCTCGATGATACGAGTGTTTGCGGGGAACTTAGCCATACCCTCCATCAAAACCTGCTTTGCACGCTGCATATTAGCTACACGTAC
>JAFNUH010000168.1 GCA_017384185.1 Alistipes sp. | reverse complement strand
ATTTCCTCTCTTCGAGTATTCTTATAGTAATGTTTGTAGATTGTCAACGGACTATTACCCGCCATTTCAGCAACCACATAGGGGTTATTGCCAGCATCCACCATCTTCGAGATAAACGACCCTCGAGCCGAGTACCAAGTTACCTTATCTTTAATACGAAGTATCTTACATATCTTTCTGAGGGTTCTGCTTACCTTTGATGATATTTCTTTTACTCTCACCATCCGTTTCTGAGATGTCGTATGCTTTGGACTAAATACCGGGAACACATAATTCTCAAAACTCTTTCCCTTGTACTTATTCATTATGTCCCTTGCCTTTTGGAGTAAAATGGGCTTCGCAGTTTTAGGAAATTTTATTCGCTCGTATACTATTCTATCTTCTTGGATACAATCCCATGTCAGGTTACAAACATCAACATTTGCCATTCCTCCAGCATAATAGCTAAATAGAAACATGTCAAGGTGGAGTTGTTCATAGCGAGTCAAAAGCGTTCTATCAATTGCTGCAATTTTATTCATTGTCTTATATGATATAGCCTTAGATGTGGTCTCAGGCCATTTAATATCGTTACCTAGACATAGAAATGCATCCATATTGACACCATACATTCCCATTTTGTACGCGTGGTTACATACCGCTCTGAGAAGCCTTAACTTGTGAGTCAAACCACCTCGATTCCCATTTTTTATACCTTGTTCCTTAATCCAAAACGCAAAATCCAACAGGAACTGTTCATTAATATCAGTAAAAAAGTATGACGAAAAGGACTTGTTATACTTTTCTGATGTAAACTGGATTAGAGTCTTCTTGAGATTCGTGTAGCATTTGGAGGTCTTTATACTATCCATTATATGCCCATTCTTAATTCTCTTCTTTTCGAGATATCGCTCCTCAAAAGACTCTACCATCTGAAACACAGATTTTACGACTACCTCCGATTTAATTTGCTCTGCCTCGTCAAAAGCGTGCGACAGTTGTACGGGAGACCAATTGCGCCCCTCTATTTCCCAGTCATCTGCTTTGTGGTAGTATTTTGTTTTAAGGTCGAAGAGGAGTTTGTTCTTGGCTGTTGCTTCAGCGCTTCCTACTCTGAAACTCTGCGACTTAGCGTCCCAGTCTGCCAAAAGACCTGTTACATTTACGACCTTAGTTACTCGTGGATAGTTGGACTTGAAGAAAATCATCTCCAACTTAACCATAGCGGGATCTTTGGGATTTGGCTTTCCCTTGATGTTAATAGTGTACATAAAAAAGACAAAGTGTTAAGTTGTTACTTTATTTTACTTGGTAGCACTAATTGGTCTTAATTTAGACTACATAGAAGACTACATGAGAAGAGTAGAATCTTCGTAAAATAAATGTTTAGACGACTTTTGCACGGACAATCAGTCCTCAATCTAAACAACTTAACACTTTGTCAATCAATAAGTTTTGTAGAATGCTTCACTGTCCACATTCTACAGAGGGTCTAACTCTGAGTTAGACACCCTCTTTTCGTTTATGCTACTCCCCTACTTTGGGAATTATTACCTTGTCGTCAACCTCAAGGCGATACGCTCGCTTGCCATCATTACGCTCACGGACGAACTTCACGGGAGAAATCAACGTTTGGCGAGGATGAATCTTCTCGCCATTATAATGTGCGTGATAGACCATATAAAGCCCACGGCGGGTTGGCAACAAAGTGTGATGCCCCGTACCAACATACCCCTGATGACGATGCAGGATTGGGTTGCCTGCGTAACGCACATAAGGTCCCATAGGATTGTCCGCAACGGCAAAACCTACGGCATAATCCTTACTCTGGTAGTCGTTGCAACTAAACGTAAGATAGTACTTACCACGGTACTTAATTACGGCAGGACCTTCGGCAACACGCCCCATACGATGCTCCCACGTACTCTCTTCAACATCTATAAGACGACGAGCCGTCTCCAGCTTAACCTCGTGCAGGTCACGACTCATCTCCGCGACCCAGATAACATTTCCGTGAGTAAAGCGCACCCAAAAGATATAAGGCGTACCATCATCGTCAATAAAGAACGATGAGTCAATACCCTTCTCATCGGGAAGATATGGTCGCTTATCTCTCTGCACAAAGGGTCCGCAAGGCGAATCCGATTCGGCATAGCAGATATGCTCCTCGGCGCTATATGTCATAAGATACCTATCTCCAACTTTATATACCTCTGGCGCCCAAAACCACTTCTCGCCCCACACATCATCCTTATGCAGAGCCAAATGATTCTTTGCTTTTCCATATAGGTCACTCCACTCACGCATATCACGAGAACGATACACCACAATACCATCTTCGGCGTGCGTGCCGTAGATGTAATACCAACCATCATCCTCCAAAACATAAGGGTCTGCCAACATCAACTGCTGCGGCTCGGGACCACGCCCCACAGTTTGCGCCTGCAATGCGATAGGCAGCAATAAGAGAAATAGGAATGCTACTCTTTTCATATTAATACACGTGAACGCTTGCGCCCTGCGCCGACGGCAAGTAGTTTATACCATACCAACACATCTGCAACAGCAAGAACGAGAAACATAAAACAGCAAAAGCGATATTATTATCCTTCAATCGAGGTCTCAAATGCAGATAGAGAAGATAGGACAACCACGTCGCTGCCGCCCACGTCTCCTTGGGGTCCCACGTCCAATAATCACCCCACGCCTGCTTAGCCCACAGAGCGCCCATAATCATTCCGAGTGTCAGGAATGCCCAGCCGATACGCACCAGATTATCGCAAACACCCATCTCCGTAGCCTCCGCCTCACGCTTACGCAACCACAGATACAACGCAAAGAGAGTAACGGCACCCATCATTGCATAGGCGAACATATAGACAATAACGTGTGGCACAAACCATACGCTCTGCAACGCCGGCATCAGCGACTTACTATGAATCTCTGGCTTAAAGAGATTAACGCAGATAAAGACCACCGACATCATCGTACTGAACGACAATATCCACTTATATCGCCAACGGATAAATACGGCGACACCCGCTATCGAGAGGAAGAATGAATACCACAAACGAGTCTCTCCCATAGTACGCATAGGGGGACGCTCCAATGCTATCCACATACCAACAATGTAGGCAAAGAATATCACCGAGCCGGCAATAGATGCCGTAGCCGCCGTCCACCAGCGCTTACTGCGAAATGCCAACACAGCACCCGTTATCCAACAGAGTGTTGCTGCCGCAGCAAACCATATTAATTGTTCCCAACTCATCTCTGCTCCTCCTTTCTGGGTTTACGACCACCAGCCGTTACAAACATTACAACACCTGCCGCCAACATAGTCCACAGCGCAATATGCACTGCCGAGTACCAACCATCTCGCACGCACTCCAGCACACTGGTCGAGCTCCATCGTCCACGAGCCGTATCATAACCGACCTGATATATATGCCACGAGCCAATCTTGGCAGGGTGGTTAACTTCAATATTAAACTTCTCCGTCTCGCCCTTCTCATTTTCTGCCTCAATGCGAGAGAGATAACGCTTTGCCTCACGGCGTGGCATAGCTACCGCAATATCCTTACTCAAAAATAGATACGACGGCTCAAAGATAAAACTACCGCAGCTAACCCAGCCTCTGTACTCTTCACCCGAAAGGGTATTTTTTGCTCTTACAAGCACGGCTGGCGCAGCACCAATATGTTGCATCTCACGATACTCATCACTCTCGGGCATACGACCCGCCATATCGATATATTGTTCAGCCGTCAACTCCCAGCCATCTACAACCATCGAAGCACCAACCTCCTCGACCGACAGGAAATCTCTCGACGAGGTCTGCGTTGCAGTATTAAGCACATAGAGTTTGGGCGGATACTCATCCATTTTGAACTCCTTGAGCGTGATAGCGAAGGGCAACTGCGTGGGCTTGCCTGCCCTATCTACACCCATATGAACGGGTTTATTCAGCTGCGTATTGACACTCACACGCACCTTATCGCCGCTGCCAAATATTCCCGCAACAAGCATCACAAATACAGCCAAATGCGACATCACTGCCGCCACACGACGCTTTCTGATATGATGCAAGTCATCCATCACGGCAAGACCCGTCGTTGTAGTGAAGTATAGCAGCAGGATATTAAACGACCACGATGAGGTCATACGTGAGAATCCCAACGCTCCGACTAACCCCTCCGTTGCAGGGTCCTGGCGTGTGAGACCAAAAATCATAGTCATAAGAATCATCGCCACGAGCGACGACGTGCAGGCGTAGTGGTCCGACAAGCGTTTGAGCCACGACCAACGCTCCTGCTGAAAGTGTATCAGCACCAGCAGATACACATAGTTTATGGCGATAATAAGTCCCCACGGATAACGCAGGAAGCTGTTATCAATATCACCTAAGCCCATTTGCAACGTTGTGCCCGCTACAAAGAGCAAGGCACAACGCAGAAATGCACGTTTATAACCCCATTGTAAGGTCATAAGCAAAAAGTATTTTAGTTTTCAATAGCTTCATTAAGCCTTCTTCCACTGTGCACGCAACAACTCAACAGCCGCAGGAACTGTCTCCTCACGCTTGCCGTTTGTGCCGCACTCGAAGCTAACATAATAAGGATAGTTCATCTCCTTCAATGCACGGAAACCGTCGATGTAGTTATCTACTACGCCATCCTCACCCGGCATCTTACGATTACCACGGCTTGCAACGTGTACGTGCTGCAAATACTCAGGACCTGCAGCCAAGAAAGCAGCGTAATCAGAAGTCTCCTCCTGCATATGCCAGAAGTCACCCATACACTTAACGCCAGCACTCTTAGAGTCACGGCAGATAGCAGCAGCATCACCTACCTGACGCATATAGTGGCACTCACGACGGTTCAGGGGCTCCAAGATAACAGTTGTGTTATGCTTCAAAGCGTACTCACCCAACTCGTGCATCTGCTCACACAAATACTCACGTGTCTCGAGAGTGTGAGGCTTGCAAGGCTTCTGACCGTTGAATGCAGGAACCATAATAACACCTGTTGAGCCAATCTCGCCAGCAGCAGCAATAATATCACGCATTGTAGAGTCAAACTGAGCCTTCACCTTAGGATCCTCAGCCAAGATAAAACCGTCGAAACCTGCGCAGATAGCCGACACCTTGATGTTACGACCACGCAAAGCCTGATTAATCTCGTTTACACGAGCAGCCAAGTTACGACCACCAGGCTCGAAACCTACGATACCCAAATTCTCCATATAATCGAGCTTCTCCTCGAGGCTCTTACCGGGAGCGATACCCTCCTGGAACGAGAGACGCAACTCAGCCTTACCCTTCTTAGGTGCTGCCATCAAATCCATCGGAGACGAAACTGCAATAGCAGCTGCGCCAGCCAACGATGCCTGCAAAAATTCTTTTCTATTCATAATATCTGTTTTAATCTATTCAAAACTCTGCTCTAACTCTTTGATAAATTTCTCAACGCCCTGCACGTCATCCACTGCGGGAGTCCACGGCGCTAAGTTTTCGGGAGTAATAGGAGCATAAGGACCCTGTTTAACCTCGAAGAGTACGGTATCGTCCTCCAACACGACCATTCCGTGCCATACGCCAGCCTCGATATCGAAGCCATAGCAATCACTATCTGGACTTACCACACGGCGCTCTACAACACCACCGTCGTTATCGTAGATTATGACTCCTACCCTACCTTTCAGCACAACGCTACTCTCGCAACGATCGGGCGAGAGATGACGATGCACGGGCAGATAGCTACCTCGATGCATCACGTTGAGCAGACGGTTAACAGGCTCATCTGTCGAACGATGGAAGTTATAATTCATCCTAAGTCTTACAGACTCACGTGCCTTGTCAGCAACATCAGCCAACAACGCATCGTCAATAAACTCCACCTTTGGTGCCTCTTTCATCCTTTTTATCAAAGAAAAAAGGGTGGAGAGGGAGTTTGTTCAGCTCCGACCCACCCTCATTATAAATCTATCGGATAGTTATTACTTAGCCTTACCGGTTACCTTAACTACGTAATCCGACATATCCATCTTACCCAACTCGAGCTTCTCGGGCATATAGTCGAGGTTAGATGCGCTCATCTCGTCCCAAGTTACAGTTGCACCTGAGTAAGCAGCCTCACGACCCATTACACCAGCCAAGCAAGAGATTGCACAAGCGGTAGCCTCGTCGTGAGCTGTACCCTTACGGATGTGGTTAACCCAATCAACGTGCTCCAAAACGTAGGGGTTAGTCTGAGTGTGAGCAGCCTTCTCAGCCTCTGCATCAAACTTCCAAATTACGTTACCTGCCAAGTCCTTAATCTCGTGGTTAGCGCTGTTCCAAGAACCCTTAGTACCCTGGATGAACTCGCTAACGTTGTTGCTGCAACCATCGATCTGACGGCACATAGAGTGGAGGTGGATACCGTTCTCCATCTCGAAATCAACTGAGAACTGGTCATACTGGTCACCAGTGATACGACGGTGACGAGCACCAAATGCAGT
>JAFNUH010000167.1 GCA_017384185.1 Alistipes sp. | reverse complement strand
GCTCAGATAAATAAGGAGATTGACCAGGTGTTGCTTAAGAAATTTGGTGAGGGTCTGCACCCTGCCGATGCGGAGCCTGCCGATTCTGTATCAATTGCCGATGTTTGGTATGTGACACGTCTGCTCGATGGTTTTGTTATCGATACAAATATCCCCGAGATTAAGAAGATCGTATATGGTAACGACTACGAGGAGAGCGTTGACGATAAAGATGCAACAGCGTTGGAGGTATCACTCAATGAGGATGACACATCGGATAGCTCATTCGTAGATGCGTGGAACTACGCCGTTCCTCATCTTAAACTTGGTGCGTGGAGTGCTATTCTTACCGTGTCGTCAAATGCTTATGGCGCAACGGGTGTGACAGGTAGCTCGTCATCGTCGTCATACAGCAATTACTACAACTACTATAATTACTACAACTATTATAATAGCTACTACGGCAATAGCTACTACAATAACTACTATAATAACTACTATGGTGGTATGGGCGGTATGTATGGTGGCTATGGTGGTTATGGTAACTACTACAACAATTATTACGATAGTTACTATTATAATAATATGTATAACAACTCTTACGGTATGGAGACTGGCGAGGAGGATACGACTTCAATTACCACCGAGGTGTTGCCCTACTCACCAATGATATGGCAGGTCTATGTAGAGCCTCGTGATAAGGAGCAGTAGTCGAAATATCATTCGTTTGAGAATGGATTGACTAAATAAGTGTTAAATGATAAAAAGAGAATTGTCCAGTGGCGGATAATTCTCTTTTTTTTGACTTTTTTGTACGGAAATTTTGCAGTTATGAAAAATTTTTGTAATTTTATAATGCGAAGAAGGAATTAACGCTTCTTTATGCAGAAAATTAACAAACATAAACCTAAAAATAGTTTCATTATGATTATCACATTCAACGAATTGCGTCGTATTAAAGACAAGTTGCCCAGTGGTAGCTCTCAGCGCATTGCTGACGAGCTTGGAATTGATGTAGAAACGGTACGCAACTATTTCGGTGGCAAGCACCTCGATGCCAAGGCTTGTTCTGGTATTCACATCGAGCAGGGGCCCGATGGCGGTGTCGTTACATTGGATGATACGGCTATTCTCGATGCGGCTATGCGCATTTTGAACGAGAATAAGTAAGATAAGATTACTTATTTTTAATGTTTCGTTTAGCATCGGAGCCGACCAATCGTCGGATTCCGGTGCTTTTTGTTTCCGAGAGAGAGTTAGGAGTATGAGAAGATTTTTTGTGATAGTTATAATGGCTCTAATGTCAGCTGTGACAGCTGTGGCGCAGGAGTCGAGCGTGCCGTTTAATGGTCTTGTTATAGATGGTACGGGCAAGGGCATCGCTCGTATGAGAGTCGAGGTCAAGGGTACGCAGAAACGTACGATGACCGATAAGATGGGTCGCTTTGGCTTGACGAACCTGGAGGAGGATGCGGTGCTGGTGTTTACTCGTAAAGGAGCAAAGGTTGAGATTGAAGTTGCGGGTCGCCGTAGTCTGCGTATAATGCTTATGGGCGAGGCAATCTCTCAGGCTGATGAGTCGCAGGAGTTGCTGGATTTGGGTTTTGGATATGTTAAGCGTCGTGAGTTCAATTCGAGCTATGGCGTTATTACCGGCGATGAGCTTCGCCGAGAGAATCCCACGCAGGATTTGGAGACGGCTTTGTTGGGTCGTGTGGCAGGATTGACCAAGACCAATGGCGAGTTGTCGCTCAGAGGTCATAACTCGCTATCATATAGCTCTGCACCGTTGATTCTGGTCGATGGCTCGGAGGTGTCGTCGCTGGCAAACATAAGTGTTTTCGATGTGGCTACTGTAACGGTACATAAGGATGGTTCGATGTATGGTCAGCGAGGAGCAAATGGTGTAATTTTAGTTAAATTAAGATAGTATTTTTTGAAGGATATGAGAAAGTTTTTTGTGAGTCTGGTAGTGGCTGCTTTTGCGACATTGACGGCATCTGCTCAGATGTTGGAGGATGTGCCTTTTAATGGTCTTATTGTCGATAGTTCGGGTAAGCCATACGCTAAGGTAAAGATTACTATTCCTGGAAATGAGAAGCGTACGACGACAGATAAAAATGGACGTTTTGGATTGACTAATCTGCCTGATGATGTGATACTTAACCTGTCACATAAGAACATAGATGATTTGAAGGTGCCCGTGTCGGGACGCAAGAGCCTAAAGATTATTATCGATAATGGCGCTTTGGTAGATGCACAGCGCTCGCAAGAGCTTGAAGATATGGGCTTTAACTATGTCCGTAAGCGTGAGCAGAGTACCTCTTCGGGATATATCTCGGGTGAGGAGTTGCGCCGCACAAACCATACAGACCTTGAGGCGGCTCTGCTGAGCCGAGTGTCAAGCCTCGTTAGGGTTGATGGTAGATTGCAGTTTAGGGGTTTCTACTCTGTTAACGCCGTGCCTAAGACGTTGCTTATGGTCGATGGTATGGAGGTGCCTGACTTCTCGGGCGTGAATGTTCAGGAGGTGGAGTCTGTGACGATTAATAAGGATGGTACGAGTGCCTATGGTTTGCGTGGCTTTGCAGGCGTTATCGAGGTAAAACTTAGGTCTTTATAATTAAATGATATAATTAAATAATGAAAAAGATTTTATTGATTTTTATTTCAGTGTTTTTCTCTCTGTCGCTCTTTGCACAGAGTGGTGATATGCCTTTCAATGGTTTAATCGTCGATAGCCAGGGTGTAGGCATTGCTCGTGTGAAGGTGGCGGTGATGGGTAGTGCTAAATATACACTGACCGACAAGCAGGGTCGCTTCGGACTTACGAATATCGACTCGGATGACAAACTTATTCTCTCAAATAAGGCGATAGGAAACATCGTAGTTGAGATTTCGGGAAACCGTAGTTTGGAGATTAAGCTCGATGGCAAGAACTTGGTGGCGGCAGCGTTCTCGGCAGAGATAGAGGAGGCTGGTATGCAGTATGTTAAGCGTCGTGAGATTCTGCCTTCAGGAGTGGTGCTTGGCGAGGATTTGCGCCGTACGCAACAGACTGATCTTGAGATGGCTTTGTTGTCTCGTGTGCCGGGCTTGATGAAGATAAACGGGGTGATTGCAATTCGAGGTCTGAGTTCTGTGAACTCGTCGTCGCAGCCCCTGATTTTGGTAGATGGTATGGAGGTGTCGAGTCTCTCGGCAGTAAGTATTCAGGATATAGAGACGGTGGAGGTTATTAAGAGTGCAAGTTCGTACGGCGTGCGAGGTGCTAACGGCGTAATCTCTATCAAGTTAAGAACAAGATAAAATTTGAGAGCTATGAAACGATTAATGTTGCTTTGTGCTATTGCGCTTACGCAGTGCGTGGCGACTTTTGCGCAGCAAAGGTCGGACGATGTGCCCTTTAATGGTATGGTAGTAGATGCCTACGGCAAGGGAATGTCACGTGTGAATGTCTGGGTTAAGGGTTCAGATAGGCGTACAATGACCGATAAAAAAGGTCGTTTCGGATTGCTCAATGTAGATGAGGAGGAGACGTTGGTCTTCTCTCGTAAGGATTTTCGTGTCGAGATGCCCGTTGCTGGTCGTAGGAGCCTGAGTATAATGGTTGTAAATAAGGAGATTACGGCGGCTGACGAGTGCCCGGCATTGTTGGATGTCGGTTATGGCTATGTTAAGCGTCGTGAGTATAACTCAAACTATAACATCATTACGGGCGAGGAGATTCGTCAGAGTGCTGTAAATGATTTGGAGACAATTTTGATTGGTCGCATACCCGGATTGGTACGCACTAATGGCGAGCTGACATTGCGAGGTCGCAACTCTATAAATATGAGTTCAAAACCGTTAATTTTGGTCGATGGTTCCGAGGTGATGGACCTCTCGATGGTTAGTGTCCACGATGTAGAGACCGTTACCGTGTTGAAAGATGGCGGATTGTACGGTATGCGTGGCGCAAATGGTGTGATATTGGTAAAAACCCGATCATTATAGGTGAATTTTTTGATTGACGTGTGGAAATCGTCTAACGAGTTGATTCTGTCGTTATACAATTTCCTAAAAGTTGAGGGTGGCGAACATTTGTGTTTGCCACTCTCTTTTTTTGTAGCCTGGGTTAAACCTTTATGCGGAAAATACCCCGAAAATATGCCATACCACTGCGTGGCATACTCTTTTGGCAGACAAAATGGCAGACTTGTGACCACGTTTGGCAGTATTTTACGCCATATTTTGGGTTTTTCGGCATATTTTATGTTTGGTATAGGGTTTGCTCATATTTTAAGCGTCGAACGATTTTAACGACACCGAAAATAGAAAATAAAGTAAAAACAAATAAAAACTAAAGATTATGGGAAAGATTATTGGTATTGATTTGGGTACTACCAACTCGTGTGTATCTGTAATGGAGGGTAACGAGCCCGTTGTTATTCCTAACGCTGAGGGTCATCGTACAACTCCTTCAATCGTAGCCTTCACCGATGGTGGTGAGCGTAAGGTGGGTGACCCCGCTAAGCGTCAGGCTATCACTAACCCTAAGCGTACGATTTTCTCTATCAAGCGTTTTATGGGTGAGAAGTATGACAACGTAACAGCCGACATCGCTCGTGCTCCTTATAGCATCGTTCGTGGTGATAACAATACTCCCCGTGTAGATATCGACGGTCGTCAGTACACTCCGCAGGAGATCTCTGCTATCACATTGCAGAAGATGAAGAAGACCGCAGAGGATTACCTCGGTCAGGAGGTTACAGAGGCTGTAATTACAGTTCCTGCATACTTCTCAGATTCACAGCGTCAGGCAACTAAGGAGGCGGGTGAGATTGCAGGTTTGAAGGTACGTCGTATCATCAACGAGCCTACTGCCGCTGCGTTGGCTTACGGTTTGGATAAGAAGGATGCCGATATGAAGGTTGCAGTATATGACCTCGGTGGTGGTACTTTCGATATCTCAATCCTTGAGTTGGGTGATGGCGTATTCGAGGTTAAGTCAACAAATGGTGATACTCACCTCGGTGGTGATGACTTCGACCACGTGTTGATTGACTATATGGCTGAGGCATTCAAGGCTGAGCACGGCATTGACCTCCGTCAGGATCCTATGGCTTTGCAGCGTTTGAAGGAGGCTGCCGAGAAGGCAAAGATTGAGCTCTCATCAACAACTACAACAGAGATCAACCTTCCTTATATTATGCCCGTAAACGGTATTCCTCAGCACTTGGTGATGTCGCTCACACGTGCTAAGTTCGAGCAGTTGTGCGACCACTTGGTGCAGAAGACTATCGAGCCTTGCCGCATCGCTTTGCGTGATGCAGGTTTGTCTGCAAGCGATATCGACGAGGTTATCTTGGTGGGTGGCTCTACTCGTATCCCCGCTATCCAGCAGATTGTTGAGAAGTTCTTCGGTAAGACTCCCAACAAGTCTGTAAACCCCGATGAGGTTGTAGCTATCGGTGCTGCTATCCAGGGTG
>JAFNUH010000023.1 GCA_017384185.1 Alistipes sp. | reverse complement strand
GTGGTTATAGAGATAAAAAAGTGCTCTACAAAGCATCAGCACCACATAAAGCAACGTGATGCGCCAGACGAGCAAAGCGGTATGGGTACGAAATATTTTCATTCCTATTCGTGATGATATGGTTCGTTATTGAGGATGGTGAAGGCACGATATAACTGCTCGGCAAAAATTGCACGCACAATCTGGTGCGAGAAGGTCATCTTCGAGAGCGAAATCTTCTGGTCGGCACGAGCATATACCTCCTCCGAAAAACCATAAGGACCTCCAATCACAAGCACCAAACGCTTCACGCCACTCAGCATACGCTTCTGCAACCACTGAGCGTACTCCATAGAGGTGTATTGCGCACCCTTCTCGTCCATCAGCACCACAAAATCGCCATCACCCAACAGGCGCAGGATAGACTCTCCCTCCATCTGCTTCTGGCGTGAGGCTGCCATATTACGTGTATTGCGCACATCGGAGAGTGTGGTTATCGAAAAACGGCAATAACGATTCACACGTTTGGTGTACATCTCAACCAATGCCTCCACCTCACGTGAATCGGTCTTACCTACCACTATAAGTTCTATATTCATAAGATGTTATCTGTGTTCCACTCGCCATCGGCTCCCACATAGAATACGGGGAGACGATTCTCAACCGACTTAAGCCACTCGTACGCCTTGTACATATTGTATCCGTTACCCGAATCCTTGCCGCTCAACGCAAAGCCGATGATGCAGGTGTGGTTACGAGAGCGGTAGTACATACTCTTTACTCGCTCCATATATTCGTCCAGCAACTTAGGGTCGTTGGCAGGAGTACCATCCACCGCACGGTTGTCGTTATTTGTTGGCGAAGAGATATTTGCACAATCAATTACATACATTCCCGCCTTGTCGCACATATCGTAGAACCACTTAGGCTGCGGGTAGTCGGGGCAGAGTGTGTTAAAGCCGTTGGCACGCATCTGCTCGATGAGCTTCTGAGTCTGCTGGCGGTCTGCCGTAGCATTAAAGTGGCGTTTCTCACGAATATTTATCACCTTGTCAAAGCGGTAGAACTTGCCATCACGGAACTCCGTCTTACCAAAGCCCACCTTCAACGGAATATACTCCCACAACATACCGTTACGCTTGATGTAGAGCATCACGCTATAAAGCGGACGCTGACCCTCGCCCCACTTAAAGTCGTAGGCGTGGTAGATATATGGCTTGAACGAGAGTGTATCCATCGAACGACCATCGAGCGTGAGTGAGTTCACGCTGAAATCCATCAACTTACCCTTCGGGTTATAAATGTCGTAACCCACCTGAATGGTCTCCTCGAAGTTAAAGTCGTTAGCCACGATAACATCCATCTTCAACTGCGCAAACTTACGGGTCGAGTCGGGCTCGAGCATAATGCTGAAGTCACGCACCGACAAACGGCGCTGCGCAAAGAGGTAGCTGTTTTCAAATATTTTTGTCTTTGGTGCAGAGATTCCCTCCTGAAGCTGAGGTGTTGTGCTCTCTCGCATACATATCAAAATCTCGTTCATACCCTGACGCAGGAAGCGAGAGACCATAAAATCGGCAGGCGTAAATGGGTCCTCAACCTCTGCCACAAGCTGATTGTTGATGTAGAGTGTGAATGCCGATGCGTGATTCTCAATATGGAAGAAGAGGTTATAGTCATTCATCGAGGCATCAATCTCAAACTTCTGCATATATCGAGCCTCGCCCGCCATAACATCGATGCTCACAGGCTCAAAATCCAAATAACGTGCCGTCTCGCTACGCTTATCTACGGTAGCATCCTCACGCTTATCGTAGGTAACGAACTCGCTACGATAGACACGTGCGGTCTGAGCCTCGGCAGCTATGATTGAAAAGAGGGCCAAGCCCAACAATATCACTCGTTTCATAATGGTAAAAATTCGCTATTTTTAAGCAATTATCATATATCTGTGATGCTATGGTACAAAGTACCATTTGCAAAGGTACTTTTTTTTTGACAAATCGCAAATTATTGTGTACCTTTGTGGATTGATATAGCCGTCGTAGGCTTACCATTAAGAGATAATTAGATTAATAAAACAGATAAAGAAATGAAAACGCAGAGAATTGCAGAGATTCTGAAATCAGGCAGCGTAGGCAGCGACATCGTTGTTAAGGGCTGGGTACGCACCAAACGAGGTAACAAAAACGTAGCATTCATCGCATTGAACGACGGTTCGTGCGTAGGCAATATCCAGATAGTTGTCGACCTGGCTAACTTCGACGAGAACACTCTCAAGCTCATCACTACGGGCGCTTGTATCCGTGTAGATGGTAAGCTCGTAGAGTCACCCGCATCGGGTCAGGGCGTAGAGGTACAGGCCGCATCAATTGAGATTTATGGTACTGCCGACCCCGAGACATACCCCTTGCAGAAGAAGGGCCACTCGTTGGAGTTTTTGCGTGACATCGCATACTTGCGTCCCCGTACAAACACATTCGGCGCTGTGTTGCGTATCCGCCACGCTATGGCATATGCCATCCACAAGTATTTCAACGACAACGGATTCTACTACCTCCACACTCCCCTTATCACAGGTTCGGACTGCGAGGGTGCAGGTGCTATGTTTAACGTAACTACACTCGACATTGCTAATCCTCCCCGCACCGAGGAGGGTAAGGTAGATTACTCACAGGACTTCTTCGGTAAGCCTTGTAACCTTACCGTATCGGGTCAGTTGGAGGGCGAGCTCGGTGCTTTGTCACTCGGCCGCATCTACACATTCGGTCCTACATTCCGTGCCGAGAACTCTAACACACCCCGCCACTTGGCTGAGTTCTGGATGATTGAGCCTGAGATGGCATTCTACGAGTTGGAGGATAATATGGAGCTTGCTGAGGACTTCCTCAAGTATCTTATCCGCTACGCACTCGAGAACTGCCGTGAGGATTTGG
>JAFNUH010000166.1 GCA_017384185.1 Alistipes sp. | reverse complement strand
CTTTTTGTTATAATTAATATTGCAATAATTAATTCGGGCGCAAAGATAATGCTTTTTCTCGAACCTGCAATAACTTATCTGAAATATTTTGTAATTATTTTTCGCTACTGTTTTGTCTATTGCATATTTATCGAAAAAATATTTGCTATTGTCGAATAAAGTGCTTAATTTTGTAAGAGATAACAAATAGAGAATAGAGTTTGGACTATACGCTTTTTCTTGCTTCGTTCGTATATGTCATTCCTATAAGCTTGGTAAATTACGTTTAATTTAATATATTGTGTTATGAATAAGGTGAGAAATTATCTGCTATTTCTCGGATTTGTCGCACTCTTTATCTCCTGTTCAACTGAGTATGAGCCTCAGATGAGCATTGATAAGGATGGCGCAGTCGAGTTCAAGGGCTATTTTGGCGGTCAGACCCGTGCTACGGAGACTGCATTTGAGAATGGTGATCTAATCAGCCTTTTTGCTGTAGACCCAATGGTGTCTAGCGAACTTAAGGCATCTGGTAACTATGCCGATAATGTGAAATATACCTATAATGGTGCTGGATTTAAGGCCGGAACTAAGGGTGTTGTGATTAGTGAGAGTAATACTACGGGATATGCATATTATGCTATATATCCATATATGGATAGTGCCGATGATGCTTTTACTTTCTCGGCAAATAGCGATCAGAGTACGCATACTAAATATACATCGAGCGACTTGTGTACTGCTTATCACACACCAACGACAAGTCAGTCGGTGGAGTTGGAGTTCTTCCATCGCTTGAGTCACGTCGTTGTGAAGTTCACGGGAAATAATATTACGAGCAAGAGCCTCGTAGCAGAACTTAATGGTTTTATGCTAAAAAGTAGTGTTGACATCAACGATGATAAGTTTGTGGCAACGGGTACTGCTAGTGATGTTGCGATGTATGAGCCTTTGAATAATGAGTTTAAGGCGATTGTTGCGCCACAGAAACGTTATGCAAACGATGTGGTAATGACTGTTACGATGGGTGGTACACAGATAGAGTTATCGCTGGCACGAGATATCGAGTTTAAGTCGGGTTATGAGACAACTTTCGAACTTGTTGTAACCGATGATAGCATTACGGAACTTCACGGCAAACTTACCCCTTGGTCAAATAGGGATGACCGTTTGGAGGAGGTAGTACCTAAGTATATTCTCGACGATATTGAAGATTATATGCCTATATATAATGGTGTCAATCCGCCTAATGTTGTGGGTACATATTATATTGAACCATTCGTTGCGGTTTACTGCGAGGATGGAGGCTATGGCCCAGGTGAGGAGGTTATACCTGAGTATATCACATTCTCTAACCAGAACTCAAAGGATAATACGTTGGATATGTATCAGTATGACGACTATGGATCTTGGATGGAGGGTAAAGGTGCATTTATATCTGGTTCGGGCAATGACTTTACAGCATTCTTCAACTCTATTGGAGAGACTGACGACGTAAGTTTCAAAACAGCACTCGTGGTATCAGGTACTAAGGCTTCGAGTGGTATTAAGAATCTCTACTACGCATTTGTGATGGTTGAGAAGGGATACGACCCAGATGAAATTCTTATGAATGAGGGTGTGTTCCGTGTATTCAAAGATGAGGATGGCTTGAGCCGATTAGTATCGAGCAGAGCCGAGAGTGTAGAGAGTAAGTCGCATCCAAAGTGGACTATATTTAGTTATTGCAAATAAAAATTAAAAATAAGATATTATGAAAAAGTTAAATCTATTCCTATTGCTTTTGTGCGGTTTGGTGGCAGCTTGTACAACTGAGGATCCAACTCAGAATGTGGATAAGCCTGTGGAGCAGGATGTTGAAGTAAAATTTAAGGCCTATATTCAGCAGGCTACTCGTGCGACGGAGACATCTTTCGAAAAGGGGGATGCTATCAGTGTATTTGCAGTTGAGCCATCTGCGAATATAAGCTTAGAGGCCTCTGGTAATTATGCCGATAATATTAAGTATGTCTACAATGGTAGCACGTTTGAGGCAAGCGCAGACGCTATTAAGTTTGATGATAGTTATGAGGAGGGATTGGCATATTTTGCTATCTACCCTTACTCTTACTCAGTTTCGAGCAAATATACTTTCTCGGTTAAGAATGATCAGAGTAGTTTGGAGAATTACACAGCAAGTGACCTCTGTGTAGCCTATAATGCTCCAACTACTGACGAAACTGTATTGTTGGAGTTTAATCATAGCTTGAGTAATGTGGTAATTAAGTTCCAGGGCTCGAACCTTGCAAGTAAAAACCTGAGTGTTGAGCTTAGTGATGTATATACATCGTGTGATGTTGATATCAACTCCAATACATTTAAGGCTAAGGGTAGCAAGCAGAATGTTGTGATGGGTGAGGAGTCTGTTAATACGTTTCACGAAATTATTGTTCCTCAGACCGTGTCAGCTGACGATACCTTTAAGATTGTAACGGTAGGTGGTAAGCAGAT
>JAFNUH010000165.1 GCA_017384185.1 Alistipes sp. | reverse complement strand
TCCTGGTTGATGAAGGTCTGTGGGCCGCACGTCCCGATCTGGTGCTGACGGGTCGCACGCTGATGGGACACGAGAGCGCTAAGAACCAGCAGTTGGAGGACCACTATTTTGGTGCTATTCCTGCACGTGTTATCAACTTTATGAAGGAGTTGGAGTATGAGAGCTTGAAGCTCGGTATTCCCGTGAAGACACGTCATAATGAGGCTGCGCCGGGGCAGTTTGAGCTTGCTCCCGTATATGAGGAGGCAAACCTCGCCAACGACCATAATCAGCTCCTGATGACCATTATGGATAAGATTGCTCGTCGTCATCACTTCCGTGTATTGTTGCACGAGAAGCCTTTCAAGGGTATCAATGGCTCGGGTAAGCATAATAACTGGTCGCTCGGAACAGATACGGGTGTAAACCTCTTCGGTCCGGGTAAGACTCCTTCTGAGAATCTGCAGTTTATTACTTTCTTGGTAAATGTTATTGCGGCGGTGCATAAGCATAATGGTCTGTTGAAGGCGGCGATTATGAGTGCAACAAACATCCACCGTCTCGGCTCAAACGAGGCGCCCCCTGCAATTATCTCTACATTCCTCGGCTCGCAGATTTCGTCGGTGTTGGAGAAGTTGGAGCGTAGCGCAAGCAATGATGATATTCGCTTCGATGCTAAGAGTGTACTTAAGATGAGTGGTATCTCGCAGATTCCCTCTATCCTGTTGGATAATACCGACCGCAACCGTACTTCGCCCTTTGCATTTACGGGTAACCGTTTCGAGTTCCGTGCTGTGGGCTCGTCGGATAACTGTGCCGAGGCTATCATTACGCTCTGCACAGCTGCGGCTGAGCAGCTTGCGGAGTTTAAGCGTGAGGTGGATGCCAAGATTGAGCGTGGCGTGAAGAAGGAGAAGGCTATCTACGAGACCTTGAAGCGAATTATTCGTGAGTGCAAGGATATTCACTTCGATGGTAATGGTTACTCTGACGAGTGGAAGCAGGAGGCTGCACGCCGAGGTTTGGATTGCGAGACTTCAGCACCGCTTATCTTCGACCGTTATCTTGATGATAAGAGCATCAAGATGTTTGGCGATATGGGTGTATATAGTAAGGTAGAGGTTGAGGCACGTACCGAGGTTAAGTGGGAGACCTATACCAAGAAGATTCAGATTGAGGCACGTGTTCTGGGCGATATAACAATGAATAATATTATCCCCGTGGCGTCGAAATATGAGGCGGTGTTGTTGGATAAGGCGTATAAGATGAAGGAGCTCGGCTTGAATTACGACTCAGATTTGGAGCTTATACGTGAGATTCAGCACCATACGTCAACTATCCAGCGCCTTGTGAATGAGATGATTGAGGCACGTAAGGTTGCAAATCGTATTGACGACCAGCGCCAGAAGGCTATTCAGTATCACGATACGGTAGCTATCTATCTCGACCAGATTCGTCAGCATATCGACCGTCTTGAGGAGGTTATTGATGACCAGCTGTGGCCCTTGCCCAAGTATCGTGAGTTGCTGTTTATCAGATAGTTTGATTAAAAAAGGTTGCCTTTCAGGGCAACCTTTTTTATTTACGAAAAATCTCCCGCTACGACCGTTACAATATCATTCGGGTCGAGATATTTTTGAGCTAACGCACGTATCTCCTCGGGTGTGGTGGTGCGTATGCGGCGGAGATTATCGGCGATGTGCGAGTTGTCAAATCCGCAGAGAATATTCTCTGTCGTTACATCTGCTATACCGAACGGACCGTCGAGGATTCGCATCATCTCGCCAGCCATAATGTTCTTCACGAGCGAAAGTTCCTGCTCCGGTACTAACTCGTTGCGCAGAGTATCTATCTCGATTGCAATCTGCTCCAAAGCCTGCTCTGTGACGTCGGTACCTACCTGTGTGGCGATAGCGAGGTATCCTGTATTCTGAAAATTCACCATAGCCGAAAAAACACCGTATGTGAATCCATTTCTCTCACGCAGATTCTGCATCAAGCGAGAACCGAAATATCCTCCGAGGGTTGTCGATAGTACCTGCATTGGGATGAAATCTTCGTGCGCACGGGTAAACAGCAAGCGACCCATACGTATCGACGACTGTACGGCACCGTCGTGCTGCACGAGCACCTCGTGTTGGGTGTCAAATGGCGGGAAAGTAATCTCATCTTTTTCGGCTGAGTTGTGTATCTGAGCCGTGATGTCTGTTATTCGTTTTAGAACATCCTCGTCGATGCTTCCACTGCATATAACGATGCAATTTTCAGCCGTATAGCGGCGTTGATAGTGCTCATATATATCCTCTCGGCACAACGTGTCGTAGGCGCTCTCGGGGTATGAGATACCATAGGGGTGGCTCTTGCCAAAGATAGCCTGGGCAAAGTTTTCACGTGCTATGGTCTCCACCTTGCGGCGCTCAATGGTGAGCTGCTGGCGGCGCTTGGCGCTATAAATCGAAACCTCCCTCACGGGAAACGTTGGGCGCAGGATTACCTCCTCGATAACCTCTGCGGTCTGAGCAAAAAATTTCGATAGCGTGCAGAATGTTATATATGAGTAGTCACGGTCAATGTTTATATCGAAATATGAGCCGTAATAGTCCAGTCGCTCGGCAATCTGCTGCGATGTCATATTCTCGCTACCCTCTGCCAACATATTTGCCGTAGCCGATGCGGTGAATGGGTGGCGTTGTGTTATTGTGCCAGCGTGGAAGACAAACGATACACGCACCACCTCGTACTCGGGGCAGTTGATGGCGTAGATGGGTGTGCCATTGGGCGCTGTGTGGCGCACGGCCTGCGGAACCTCTATTGTTGAGGGTATTGTTAGTGGTGGTTGTGTCATTGCTTTGCTCTGTAAATTAGTGTTGATGAGTTTTCGGGACGGAATGTGCGGCGTGAAAAGTCTGCAACATCCTCAGCCGATAATGAACGGTAAATATCTACCTCTCGGTTGATGAGCGGCAGGTCGCCAATCATCTCATAGTAACCCAGATTCATCGCTTTGTTCATCACGTTAAGTTCGCCGAAGAGGGTGTTTGCCTCAAATTTATTTTTAACCTTTTCGAGCTCGTAAGATGTTATGTTGCAGCTCTTAAGGTCGTCAATCTCCTCCCAAAATGCAGCCTCAGCTTCTGCCTCGCTTGTGGTGGGGTGTAGCTGACCCGTAAAGACAAACATACCACGGTCAACATCGCCCGAGATGTAGGCATTTACGTTGGCAAAAAGTTGCTTTTTCTTTATCAGTCGCTCGTACAGTCGTGCCGAGTCGCCACCAGCAAGTAGGTCTGACGTAATATCTCCCAAAAAGAAGTCACGAGAGAGGCGGTCACCCATCTGGAAAGCTATGGTTATTGTCGTTGCGGGAACATCACGCTCAACGGTTTTGCGGCGTGCTTCACGCTGCTCGGGCTCGGGTGTAATGGCAGGGATAGGGTAGGGTGTATCTTCAATATCTCCGAACCACTTTTCTGCCAACTCAAATACTCGCTCAGGCTCTATGTCTGCCGAAACGGATAGAATAGCATTTGATGGGTGGTAGAAACGATGATAGAAGTCTTGAATCTCCTCCAGTGATGCGTGCTCGATATGGTCGGGCGAGATGCCGATTGTTGCCCAACGATATGGGTGTGAGGTATATACCATATCTCGCAGAATCATATTCTGGTCACCGTATGGCTGGTTTAGGTAGCGCTGACGAAACTCCTCGATGACAACTCGCTTCTCAATCTCTACCGCCTCTGCCGAGAGGTTAAGACCCGTCATTCGGTCGCTTTCAAGCCAAAGTGCTGTCTCGATATTATCGACGGGCAGAGTGATGTAGAAATCCGTATAATCGTTGTTGGTGAATGCGTTGTTCTCGCCGCAAGCCATCTGTACGGGTGTGTCGAAGTCGGGTACGTTGTGCGTGCCACGGAACATCAGGTGCTCAAACAGATGCGCCAATCCCGTACGTTCGGCTCGCTCGTTGCGTGCTCCGACACGATAGAGGATATTGACGGCAGCCATACGTGATGCACGGTCTCGGTTGGCAATCACCGTGAGAGAGTTTTTTAACGTTTTCTTTTGATACGTAATCATAGTTGGGTATTAAAAGTGTGGCACAAAAATAGATAATTTTTCCCGATATACGTATCCTTTGCGGGCTTTTGTTTGGCTTTTTAGCTGAGTGTGGGGTATGTAGCTGATGTTGCGTAATAAACTGTTAAAAGATTAACATAAATTGTTAGAATATTAACACAAAAAAACTATGAAAACTTGCCGAAAAGTTGTAACTTTGCCGAGATTTGAGTTAAACTCAATTCCGACAGGCTCTTTTGTCGGTTGTTTTTGGAAAATTATTTGAAAACATAAAATAAACGAATTGATTATGTCAGAGAAGAAATTTATCACTTGTGACGGTAACTATGCAGCGGCACACATTGCCTACAAATTTTCGGAGGTAGCTGCTATTTACCCCATCACTCCTTCTTCAACAATGGCTGAGTATGTCGACGAGTGGGCAGCTCAGGGTCAGAAGAATATGTTTGGCGAGACCGTTAAGGTTGTCGAGATGCAGTCTGAGGCTGGTGCTGCAGGTGCTGTTCACGGCTCATTGCAGAGTGGTGCGTTGACATCTACATTCACCGCATCTCAGGGTCTGTTGTTGATGATTCCCAATATGTACAAGATTGCTGGTGAGTTGCTCCCCGGTGTGTTCCACGTATCGGCTCGTGCTTTGGCTGCACAGTCGCTCTCAATCTTCGGTGACCACCAGGACGTAATGGCTACACGCCAGACAGGTTTTGCTATGTTGGCTACATCATCTGTACAGGAGGTTATGGATTTGGCTGGTGTGGCTCACATCGTAGCTTTGAAGGCTCGTATCCCCTTCCTCCACTTCTTTGATGGTTTCCGTACATCACACGAGATTCAGAAGATCGAGATTATCGACGATGCATCGCTTACATCGTTGCTCGACCGTGACGCATTGAAGGCATTCCGTGCTGCGGCTTTGAATCCTAACCACCCCGTAACTCGTGGTACTGCTCAGAACCCCGATATCTACTTCCAGACTCGTGAGGCTTCTAACAAGTTCTACAACGCAGTTCCCGATATGGTAGCTGAGACTATGGAGAAGATCTCTGAGATTACTGGTCGTTGCTACAAGCCCTTCACTTACTA
>JAFNUH010000022.1 GCA_017384185.1 Alistipes sp. | reverse complement strand
TATCGCTCGCCTCGTCGATATCCGTTCTGCTCAACTTATTTTCGATATAGGGTCGCACGTTAACAAACTCACCCTCACTCATCCAGCGACCACGAACATCCTGAAAAACAAGGATGTACTCCGCACGCAGGTAGTCGTGATATATCTTCTCCTGCCAGAAGGTAGAGTTTTTCTTGCCATAAGGCTCGCAACTATATGGGGTGCGAGTCATCAGCACGGGGTGCTTAGCCTTCTTGTTCTTGGGCAGATATACCGCAGTATAGAGTCGCACACCATCACGCATAGGAATCATATACTCAGCCTTCGTATAGTGAGCCTTCATCCACTCTGCATTAATATCAGAACCCTGCTCCTGCGCCGTGGCGGCAGCAGTGGCAGCAAAAAATAGCGAAAGGAGTATTGCAAAAAATTTTCTCATCTTGTTTGGGTTTTATTGCCCTGCTCTGGCTGGGCATTCTATATGCAAATTTAACACATTCGCCCCGAAAAACAAATCATTCCTCGGTTTTGCCTCGCTTTATATCATATATATTGGTAACATATATCGTAAATAGAGGGAAAAACATCATACCCAAGGCGGGTAACAACACTGCCAACACCTTTCCCACGGTCGTTACGGGAAATATTGCCGCACCAACGGTCGTGACGTTCATCCACGCCCACCACAGGGCATTACCAAAGCCTTGCAACTTTTCGTTCACACCCAGCTCGTAATCGTAGAACATCAACGCCGCAAGATAGGTAAAACATACAACGGTAAAAAGATATGCGCAAAATAGGCGATTTGCCCTGCCCGATATAAACCACTGCACAACCACCCCCATAGCCACAAACGAGCGCACTAGAGGCAGCGTAGCCACAACTACAGCCAAGCCACGGTCCGCCCGAAAATCCAGCCAATCCATAATATTAAGGTATGGGATGGAGATTAATAGAAAGAGTAGATTGAGCATATAATATCGGCTCCCTGCATCACGACGTGTAAGCGCCGAAGCGAAGTCTGTAATAAAAATTATACAGACGACAAGTTGTAGCCACATATACCACTCCGAGTAGGTGTGATGGTTGCCCGTAAGCACCTCAACCGATATTCCGACCAAAAGAGCTATGCCTGCGATGAGATTTATCATCCGTGCCGTAGAATTCCCACTAATCATATTATCAGCATTTTAGCTCCAAATTGGCAAAATGCGTGCCTAAATAAATTTATTTTTTTTAATATTTTTCTTCAAAATATTTTGCACGAAAGAAAAATTCGCTTATCTTTGCACTCGCATTTAAGGAATGGCGAGATAGCTCAGCTGGTTAGAGCGCATGATTCATAATCATGAGGTCGAGAGTTCAAGTCTCTCTCTCGCTACTCTTAAAAGGAGGGTGAGTGTAGAATCCCCAAACTACACAACAAAAGCCTTTCCGTTGCATTCTCGGGATGTAGCTCAGCCCGGTTAGAGTACACGTCTGGGGGGCGTGGTGTCGCTGGTTCGAATCCAGTCATCCCGACAAATTTAAAACCCTGATAATCAACAGATTATCAGGGTTTGTTTTTCTATATTACCATTCAATGTTTGCAATTTATTTACTGTTATCGACAGAATTTCCTTGAATGGTAATCAATCTCACCTCAGTCGATTCATTTGAATATATCTGAATCGCCTTATGGAAGATACCTGGCTCAACCTTATGCGGTTCATACTTAATCTTAATAACGGCCGCCTGACCGGGCATTACAGGCTTACGTGAGTAAACAACCGACATACACGAGCACGACTTGGTAATCTTCTTTATTACGAGCGGCGCATCGCCCTTATTGACAAAGCGAAACTCCTTAACCAAATCACCACCCTTGCGTGGCACATCACCAAAGTTATGTGTCACACGGTCAAACACCATTATAGGACGTGGAGCCTGCGCCCAAGCGCAGACTGCCACAATCATAAATATCAAACAACAAACTACCCTCTTCATTGTCGCTAATTAAGTTTGAAATTATAGGTAATCGTACCACCCTGCACAAAACTACGGCTCTCGGTAAAGCGGGCACGCTTAGCCGCCTCGATAGCTGCCGCCACAAGGGCAGCATCAGACGATGTAGAGCCCTTAGGCTCGTATGCCGCACTTGTTACACGTCCGTGCTGATCCACGGCAACACGAATGACAATCTTACCACTCACATTACCAGGGTATGACGGCACGGGCAGATTACCCACCAATCCACGACCTCGCAAACCCTCATCCAGCTGGTCATTACCAACGGGATTGAGTCCTCCGCCATCGCCACTCGCCAAATTCTCATCGCCCTCACGAGCGTAAGGGTTACCCAAATCCTCCGGCTCGTCAACACCGCCCTTATTGCTATGGAATATAGCACGGCGATTCACCGTCTGCGTCTTCTCATCGGTACCACTCACCTGCTGTGAGTTCTGCGTAGTAGATGACAATCGCTCGTGGCGGGGAGCCTGCGTCGTGACGATAGGCTTGGGTTTAGGACGTGGCTCCTCCTCAAACTCGATAACCATCATCGTAGGTGTCTCCACCACGGTTATGGGGAGATAGACAAGGAGCAACATAGCGGCAACGATTACGACGTATGCCGCAGCAGCAACGCCTCCATAGAGTTTCGATTTGTCGTCGTTTTCGTCGTAATAGTTCATAACGTTAAGGCTGTGTAGCAGCTATAAGTTTATAGCCATTATCCTTAGCAATATTCATCACCTGCACAATCTCATCCCACTCTACCGTCTTGTCGGCGTGCAGAGAGATAGTAGGCTCCTCCTGTCCTGCCAAACGTGTCTGCAAAGCACGCTCGATACCCTGACGTGAGCCCACATTCTCCAACTCGACGTAGTAGCGATACTGACCATTACCGGCATCCTGGATAGATACGGTGGTAATAGCCTTATCCTTGAGCTGATTAGCGCTCTTGGGGAGCATCAACTTAACGGCGTTAGGGTTGATAAGTGTGGTGGCTATAATCATAAATATAAGCAAAAGGAACATCAAGTCGGTCATAGAAGAGCCCGAGAATGAACTGTCCACTTTTGAACCTCGTTTAATTGCCATACCAAAAATTATTTAACGGGTTGGTTCAAAATATCCATAAATGCGATTGAGTTAGCCTCCATCTGGAATACGAGCTTCTCGATGCGAGCAACCAGATAGTTATAGCCGAAGTATGCAGGGATACCAACAACAAGACCCGCAACGGTAGTAACCATCGCAACGTACATACCGCCTGAAAGCAGCGACATATCGACAGTACCGCCCGCAGCTGCCATATCCATAAAGGTCTGCACCATACCGATTACAGTACCCAAGAAACCAATCATTGGAGCACCACCAGAGATAGTTGCCAGGATTGGCAGACCATCCTCAAGCTTCGACACCTCAAGGTTAGCTACGTTCTCGATAGAAGACTGGATGTCGCTCATAGGACGACCGATGCGACCGATACCCTTCTCAATCATAC
>JAFNUH010000164.1 GCA_017384185.1 Alistipes sp. | reverse complement strand
GTATTGGATAAGCCGGGTGACTTGGCGGGTCTTTTGACCAACCTCGATGCTGGCGATGTGCTATTTATCGACGAGATTCACCGCCTCAGTCCCATTGTAGAGGAGTACCTCTACTCGGCTATGGAGGACTACAAGATAGATATCGTGCTGGACAAGGGTCCCTCAGCTCGCTCTATTCAGATTGAGCTTGCGCCCTTTACGTTGGTGGGTGCGACAACACGTAGCGGACTGCTCACCTCGCCCCTGCGTGCTCGTTTTGGCATCAACTGCCATCTGGAGTACTACGACACACCCGTATTGGCAGGTATTGTGAAACGTTCAGCACGCATCATAGACATCTCTATTGATGACGATGCCGCACTTGAGGTGGCTCTGCGTTCTCGTGGTACACCTCGTATTGCCAATGCCCTGTTGCGACGTGTAAGAGACTTTGCTATGGTGAAGGGCGAGGGTCATATCGACCTTGCTATCACCCGCATAGCTCTGCAAGCACTGAACATCGACTCACGAGGTCTGGACCAGATGGACAACAAGATTCTATCTACAATCATCGAGAAGTTCAAGGGAGGTCCCGTCGGCTTGAACACCATCGCCACAGCCGTTGGCGAGGAGGCTGGTACCATCGAGGATGTTTACGAACCCTTCCTCATCAAAGAGGGCTTCATCAAGCGTACTCCCCGAGGTCGTGAAGCAACTGAGTTAGCATATCGCCACTTAGGATTCACACCAAAGGCTGACGAGGGGATGCTATTTTAACAAAACTAAAACTTAAAACTATACTAAACTATGAAAAAACTGATTCTACTTATTTGTAGTGTGATGGTTGCCAGCTCGGCAATGGCACAGGCTACCTCTCCCGCACAAAAGGGTGAGCCACAGATTCCCGTCTACCCCGGATTGGAGGAGGAGGGTTCATTCAGTATGATTCTTGTTCCCGACCCACAGAGCTACACCAAGTTTGCCGTAAATCAACCCCTCTTCGATTTGCAGACAGCGTGGATTGCACATAACATCGACCGTCTGAACATCAAGGCTGCACTCTTTACGGGCGATATGGTTGAGCACAATGGCAAGCAGATTTCGGGAGCACTACCCAACCCCTATAACGGCGACCAGACAGGACGTCAGCAATGGGAGGCTGTATCACGTGCGTTGAGCCGTCTGGACAATCGTCTGCCCTACGTCGTAGCACAAGGTAACCACGACATTGGTCATATCACAGCCACCGACCGCCACACTATTATGCCCGAGTTCATCCGTCCCGAGCGTAACATTCTCTTCGAGAAGCATTTAGTATCTACCTGCGAGAACTGGCAGGGTGTACACACTATGGAGAATTCAGCATACGAGTTCGAGGATAAGAATTGGGGCAAATTGCTCGTCATAACTTTCGAGTTTGCACCTCGTGACGAGGCTATCGAGTGGGCAAAGAAACTCACCGAATCGGAGCAGTACAAGAACCACAAGGTTATCATTTTGGTTCACTCGTGGCTTGACACCGACGGCACACGCAGAGCTAAGGAAGGTTACACATTGCGTCCCTGCAACTGGCCTGAGGCTGTATGGCAGAAGTTGGTTTACCCCTCAAAAAATATATGTATGGTATTGTGCGGTCACACAGGCGACGACCCCGATATCAAGGTGGGAGATGTGAAGGGCACAAACTACCAGCCCACAACATCATACCGTGTAGATAAGGCTGCCGACGGTCGTGACATTCCGCAGATGATGTTCAACTCACAGCAGGGCGATGGCGACTGGAATGGCAATGGTGGCGACTGCTGGTTGCGCATCCTTGAGTTCAAGCCCGACGGCAAGACTATTAGCGTAAGAACATTCTCGCCGATGTTTGCACTCTCGCAACTGACACAGCATCTGGCTTGGAGAACTAACTCTTATGACCAGTATGAGATTGTGATAAAATAAAAGAAAAGGCTGCACGAAAAATGCAGCCTTTATTATTATAAACTTGAAAAGCAACAGAAACCTAAAGGACCTTCTATTGACGACATTCTATAAAGATGTATATCAAGAGCTATTTTGAGGCTGCTCGCAGGCTGAGAAACCGCAGTTTACTTAGCGTAAATGAGAGGATTTCTAAGACAAGGCAGACGCCAAAAGAGCCTTGTTAGACTTCTTTAAACAGCGCTTTAAACTCCTCCACAGGCATCTTCTCCACCTCGCAGTGACCTATCTCACGTGGGAAGACAATATATATAGCATCACCCTCCGCCTTCTTATCTCTCTTAACGGCTTTGAGCAGCGTACGCATCTCTACGGGTGGCTCTAATATAAAACCAGCACGCTCCAGCAAGGAATCAATGCGCTTCGCATCCTCTGCCGACAACAATCCTTTTGCTACGGCTACATTAGCTATAAGGTGTAAGCCTACAGCCACCGCCTCGCCGTGGTTCATCTTTGTAGATGACTTCTCAATGGCGTGCGCCAACGTATGACCAAGATTGAGCAGTCGTCTATCGCCCGCCTCACACTCATCCCGCTCTACAATCGATGCCTTGACGCTAATGGCACGATACAGCAACTCACTAAGGCGCTCAGCATCACTCTGCAATGTTGAGAAGTCGGTCTGCTCCAGCATCTCGAACAACTCCTTATCGGCAATAACTGCCGCCTTGATAATCTCCGCCAAACCTGTGCGGAACTCTCGTTGCGTGAGTGTACGGAGCAACATAACATCACAAATAACAAAACGTGGCTGGTTAAATGTACCCACCATATTCTTATATCCATCTATGTTGACACCATTCTTACCGCCCACGCTGGCATCGACCTGCCCCAGCAGCGACGTAGAGACAAAACCGAACTCCACGCCACGCATAAAGGTAGAAGCGGCAAAGCCCGTAACATCTGTTACGATACCTCCGCCCACAGCCAGCACAAAACACGAGCGATCAACGCCCAGCTCAATAAAACGACGATAGATTACATCCAACGTGTGCAGGGTCTTACTCGCCTCACCAAGACCAATCAGAACGTGGTCATAAGGCTCAATGAGTGAGTGGTAGTGGCGGTCGATATTGGTATCCGAGACCACCACAATGCGCTTGTCGGGAAGCAGTCGTGGCAACCACTCTCCCACACTGCCTACAACAACACGGCTACGACCCTTGATGTTAATATCATAATTCATAACATTAGCGCTTTGAATAGTAGAACAAAAATAGCACATTTTGATGAATTTTATTAATTTTGCACCGTTAATTTCAATTACTATGCAAAAACTTCGCAACATTGCAATCATTGCCCACGTTGACCACGGTAAGACTACGTTGGTTGACAAGATGATAGTTGCAGGTCACCTCCTACGTGGCGACAACAACTCGGGCGACCTTATTATGGATAACAACGACCTCGAACGTGAGCGAGGTATTACAATCCTCTCGAAGAACGTATCGGTAGTATATAAAGATTATAAAATCAACATCATTGACACTCCGGGTCACGCCGACTTCGGTGGTGAGGTTGAGCGTGTGCTTAATATGTGCGACGGCGTGTTGCTCTTGGTTGACGCCTTCGAGGGTACTATGCCTCAGACACGTTTCGTATTGCAGAAGGCTCTCTCGCTGGGCAAAAAGCCTATCGTTGTGGTAAACAAGGTGGATAAGGCTAACTGTCGCCCTGAGGTGGTAAACGAGCAGGTGTTCGATTTGATGTTCTCGTTGGGTGCTACCGAGGAGCAGCTCGACTACAAGACAATCTACGGCTCGGCTAAGCAGGGCTGGATGTCGCACGTCTGGAACGAGCCTACGGACTCTATCGCTCCGCTGCTCGATGCCATCATCGACGAGATTCCCGCACCCGAGGTTGTGGAGGGCACACCGCAGATGCTTATCACTTCGCTCGAGTACTCACCCTACGTAGGTCGTATCGCCGTAGGTAAGATTACACGTGGCGAGTTGCGTGCCGGACAGAACGTAACTTTGGCAAAGCGTGATGGCGAGACAAAGATTAAGACAAAGATTAAGGAGTTGATGGTCTTCGACGGACTTGGTAAGTCAAAGGTTGAGCGTGTCGGCTGTGGCGAGATATGTGCCCTGGTGGGTATCGAGGGTTTCGAGATTGGCGATACTATTTGCGACTACGAGAATCCTGAGGCTCTGCCTCCGATTGCTATCGATGAGCCTACTATGTCGATGCTCTTTACGATTAACAACTCACCCTTCTTTGGTCGTGATGGTAAGTTTGTAACCTCACGTCACCTCAAAGAGCGTTTGGATCGTGAGTTGGAGCGCAACCTCGCACTGCGTGTTGAGGCGGGACAGAACGCCGACTCGTTTATCGTATATGGTCGTGGCGTATTGCACCTCTCGGTTTTGGTTGAGACTATGCGTCGTGAGGGCTATGAGCTTCAGGTAGGTCAGCCAAAGGTTATCACTAAGGATATCGACGGCATCAAGTGTGAGCCAGTTG
>JAFNUH010000163.1 GCA_017384185.1 Alistipes sp. | reverse complement strand
TGAGTTCTTCAGTCCTTTGATGGTAAATGAGTTGGTAGGCAAGGGTACATCTAAGTTGAAGGTGCTTGCAACAACTGCCGACTGGTTTGGTGTAACATATCAGGCTGATAAGCCTCAGCTCGTAGCCAAGATTGAGGAGTTGATTGAGGCTGGTGTTTATCCTCGTAATTTGTGGGGCGAGTAGTTTTCCTCAAAGAGATATAAAATAAAAGAGGGTTGTCCAACAAGAAATTGTTAGCACCCTCTTTTTTTGTGGAAATTGCATAACAAGAGCTATTTTGAGGCTGGTCGAAGACCGAGAAACCGCAGTTTGCTTATCGCAAATGAGGATCTCGAGGGCAAGCCAGACGCCAAAAGAGCCTTGTTAGACGGTTTCCCTATACTTATTAAATATTTTTACAACTTCCACCGCCTCACGTGTGTCGTGAACTCGAAGTATAGTCGCACCTTGACGTAGTGCCTCCCAATGCAGAGCCGTAGTACCATTAAGAGCCTCTGCTGAAGTCACTCCGAGCAACTTGTAAATCATCGACTTACGTGACACGCCTACCAAAACGGGATGCCCCATAGCCGTTAGGCGATTAAGACCGCCGAGCAACTCATAGTTCTGCTCCAAAGTCTTAGCAAATCCAAATCCAGGGTCAAGGATAATCTTACTCACACCACGCTGACGAAGCTCCTCGACTCTACGCTCAAAATATTGGCACACCTCGCTTGCTATATCTTGCCCATAATCGGTCCGAGATTGCATCGTCTGCGGCGTTCCTCGCATATGCATAGCAACGTATGGCAGGTCATATTTCGCTACGACGTCAACCATATTTGCATCCAACTCCCCTGCTGATATATCGTTGATTATCAACTCACCAAACTCCTCAACAGCTCGCCGAGCCACCTCCGAGCGAAAAGTATCCACCGAGACGGGAATATCCGAGACGCTACGCACGGCACGAAGTCCCAAACGCACACGCTGCCACTCATCTTCAACAGATAGCTCCGCAGCACCAGGACGAGAGGAGTAACCCCCGACATCTAAGATTGTCGCTCCCTCTGCCACAGCCTGCTCCGCACGGGCAACGATACTACGCTCATCAACGGTACGACTTCCCTCAAAAAACGAGTCGTCAGTAACGTTAATGATGGTCATCACCTGCGGCTGCGAGAGATTCAACTCCTTATCGCCCAGCTTCATAACAGAATCTCTTATGCAACTGCTCAACATCGCTCTCCAGATAGTCCATTCTGAGATTTACTATCGTGTGTGTTGATAGTCTATGCAGCTCATCGTCACTCATCTGGTGAGATATGCGGCGCAAGACCTCCTCTCTCGTTGCTCCGTCACGCTCCATAGTGCGGCGCACACGCTCCTCCAAGGGAGACATAACCGCAAGCGTAGAATCGACCTCATTCTCAAAGCCAGCCTCAAAGAGAATTGCACTCTCCAGCACCACATACGTGCTTTTCTGCATCTCTGCCCACGCACGAAAATCAGCACGAACTGCAGGGTGAACAATAGCGTTAAGACGTGCCAAAGCCTCCTCATTACCAAAGACTTGTGCGGCTAAATAGGCTCTATTCAGTCCCTCTTCGCCGTAACACTCCTCGCCAAAAGCTTCGACAATAGCCTCACGCAGAGCCTTATCCTCATTCATCAAGGCCTTAGCACGAGCATCCGAGTCATAAACGGCAGCACCCATATCAGCCAAAAGGCGGCACACAGTACTCTTTCCGCTACCGATGCCACCCGTTACTCCAATC
>JAFNUH010000162.1 GCA_017384185.1 Alistipes sp. | reverse complement strand
GTAAATAACAAACTATCCAATCCTACATAACAAACCACTCGCCGTATGAATAAATCGCAGCTAATCAACGAGGTAGCAGAGAAAACTGCCCTCTCAAAGAACGATGTCAAACGTGTATTTGACTCTCTATTCGAAATAACAGAGCAAAAATTGGAACAAAACGAGAAGGTCGTAATATCGGGTTTTGGTGTCTTCTCGACAGCCAAAGTATCGGAGCGCATAGGGCGTAACCCACGCACAGGCGAGCAGGTGAAGATTGCCGCTCGACGTATGGTGCGTTTCCGTTCGAGTATGAACGTCAAGTAAAGAGTAAAAAGTGATAAGTGTTATAGGTGTTATAAGTATTATGGGTGCTATATGATTCCTATAACACTTATAATACCTATAATACCTACAACACCTTTCATCTCTCTGTCTGCTTACAACCCCCGAACCATAAATTTTTTTTGTACGCATTTGTTATTTAATTAACAAAAAGATTTGACAATTGAGGAAAATAGGATAACTTTGCACCGAAACGAAAAAAAACTATTAAAAAAGCCCAAATATGTCAGCAGAAACAAAGTTTGAAAAGGAGATGGAGCGCTTGCAGCGTGAGGGGGTGATTTCTCGTAGTCAGTTCCTTCAGATTATGGCGGCGGCGGGAGCTTTTCTCGCTCTCGGAACAGACAAAGCATACGCCGCAAAGAGCAGCGTGCGTGCAAAAATCGTCATCGTAGGTGGCGGTGCAGCAGGTATAGGTATGGCTGCACGTCTGTTGCGAAAGCTCCACAATCCTGACATCACAATAATAGACCCCAGCGAAAAACACTTCTACCAGCCCGGATTCACACTCATCGGCGGCGGCGTATATGGCAAGGACGACGTATGGCGCAGTCAGGAGGAGTGTATGCCCTCGGGTGTGAAGTGGGTGAAGGATAAGGTTGTGATGGTTCACCCCACATTGAACAAGGTTGACACCGAGAAGAGTGGCTCTTTTGACTACGACTTTATGGTGCTGGTGCCGGGCGTGAAGTACGACTGGAGCCGCATAGAGGGTATAACATACGAGACCATAGGCGAGGGTAATGCCCACACAATATATGACTGGCGTGGTGCGCAGATGACCTGGCCCGCAATGAAGGAGTTTTCTGAGAAGGGTGGTCGTGGTGTATTCTGTGATACATATACGAAGCACAAGTGCGGCGGTGCGCCCAAGAAGATTTGCCTGCTGACGTGGGACAATGCCCGCAAGAGTGGCACCACGGATAAGATTGACCTGCACTACTACACGGGCAGCAAGCAGCTCTACGACGTGCCTCACTTCACGCCCCGCCTGGAGGAGATTTACCGTGAGCGCAACATACCCGTGGATATGAACTGCAAGCTCAAGGCTATCGACACACACGCAAAGAAGGCATACTTCGAGCAGACAATAACGGCTGCCGACGGCACAAAGACAACGCACGAGATTGGCACCGAGTATGATTTTATGCACTTCCTCGTGCCGCAGTGTGCGCCCGACTTCGTGCGAGAGTCTGGCTTGAGCTGGACCGAGGGTAAGTTAGCGGCAGATGGCTGGGCGATGATTGACCAGCAGACGCTCATTCACAAAACATACACGAACATCATAGGTCTTGGCGACTGCGCAGGAATACCCACCTCGAAGACCTCAGCGGCGGTGCGCAAGCAGTTGCCCGTGGCGGTGGATAACCTCATAGCGTTGATGGAGGGTCGCACGCCCGAGGCTATATATAACGGTTATGCGGCGTGTCCCATTGTGACCGAGTATGGCAAGGTACTGATGTGCGAGTTTGACTATAAGAAGGAGCCGCAGATTACCTTCCCGCTATCGCTGCTCGATATGTCGAAGGAGCAGTGGGTGGCGTGGCTGCTGAAGGTTTATGCGCTGAAACCCATATACTTCGAGCTGATGCTCAGAGGATTGTACTAATAAAAAAGACCACCCTGCGAAGGGTGGTTTTTTTGTTTAGAGGAAAGATAAAAGATAGGCTGACGCACGTGAATAACACGTAAATAAACCAACGTCATACCCCGATGCGAAGCAGCGATGGGTATCCTCGGGGAGGAGAGCGTGATGGCGTTTGACGGGAGGATTGCCTTCGCCACCTGCGGTGTCGGGCAATGACGTAATAAGAAGAGCAAAGATGCGATAGCTATTACAATCTGTAATCAGATGGCGAAAAAAAACGGGAAAAGTGTTGTATGTAAAGAGTATAATTTGTAATTTTGTTCAAATATGTAAGTTGGGAGAGTCTGTTTGTGCAAAAACGTCAATTTTTTAGCGGCAAAACCCACAAAAACTAACAACGAGAAGGAGATTACAAAAGATAATAACAATAAAAAACCTAAAACAATGTACGGAAAAATTAAGGAACACCTCCAGCAGGAGCTGGCGGCTATCAAGGAAGCTGGTCTCTACAAAACAGAGCGTATCATCGAGTCACCCCAGAAGGCTGAAATCGACGTTGCAGGCAAGAAGGTATTGAACTTCTGCGCAAACAACTACCTCGGTCTCTCGGACAACCCCCGTCTTATCGAGGCGGCAAAGAGGGCTATGGACGAGCGTGGCTTCGGTATGTCATCGGTGCGTTTCATCTGCGGTTGTCAGGATATGCACAAGCAGCTGGAGAAGGCTATCGCCGACTACTTCGGAACGGAGGATACAATCCTCTACGCTGCCTGCTTCGATGCCAATGGTGGTGTCTTCGAGCCGCTGCTGAGCGAGCAGGATGCTATCATCTCTGACGCTCTGAACCACGCATCAATCATCGACGGCGTGCGTCTGTGCAAGGCTGTGCGTTACCGCTACGCCAATGCCGATATGGAGGAGTTGGAGGATTGCTTGAAGCGTGCGCAGGCACAGCGTTTCCGTATCATCGTGACCGACGGTGTATTCTCAATGGATGGCAACGCTGCTCCGTTGGATAAGATTTGCGCCCTGGCGGAGAAGTACGACGCTCTGGTGATGGTTGACGAGTGCCACTCGGCAGGTGTGTTGGGTGCTACGGGTCGTGGTATCACCGAGCTCTACAACTTGCGTGGCGAGGT
>JAFNUH010000161.1 GCA_017384185.1 Alistipes sp. | reverse complement strand
CCGAGGGTTATGAGCTTGATCCGCAGTTTGTTGGCGATGCGAAGGTGGAGTACGACCAGATGAAGGCATTTGAGGGTGCAGACTTTATCTACGCTAAGAACTGGAGTTGCCCGGGCGTTACCAACCCCGAGGATTACGGTAAGATTATCTCTAAGGATATGAGCTGGACCGTTAGCGAGCGTCAGATGGCTGTGACCAACAACGCTCACTTTATGCACTGCCTGCCCGTGCGTCGTAATATGATTGTAACCGACGATGTTATCGAGTCTCCTCGCTCACTCGTTATTCCCGAGGCGGCGAATCGTGAGATTTCTGCGACGGTGGTACTAAAACGAATGCTCGAGTCATTGTAAAAAGACTCTAATACGGATATTTCGGCGTCTGCCTCGTTCGAGAAATGCTCACATACGACGAGTATGCTGCGCTTTCTCTTACTTCGAGCAGCCTCAAAATCTCTCGTATTATAGCCTTTTTAGTTGAGACGGAGATTGTAATAATGAATTTTCGGCATCTACTCCGATGCCAAAATCCATAGATATAAAAGTTGTCACCCGTGGTGGCAACTTTTTTTATACCTATATGTGCTATTTCGTCACTATATGGTACTGTATTGGCTTTATGGGTAGAAATAGTGGTGCTTTTTTCGTATATTTGCAAAAAGAAAAATTGACAAAATTATGGATAAGATGATAACTAACGACATTATTTATATTGGTGTGGATGACACCGACTTGGACCTCTTTGAGAGCCAATATATAATCCCGAACGGAATATCTTATAACTCATATCTTATTAAGGATGAGAAGATTGCCGTGATGGATACAGCCGATAGTCGTAAGATGGACGAGTGGATGGGTAATTTGCGTGAGGCGCTTGAGGGTCGCACGCCCGACTACCTCGTTGTACAACATATGGAGCCCGACCACGCAGGTTGCATCGCAGAGCTTATGGAGGCATACCCCTCTGTAAAACTTGTGGCTACGGCACGTGCTATTCAGATGCTGCCTCAGTTCTTCGAGGGTAAGGATTTTTCGCAAAACACCATCGCCGTAAAGGAGGGCGATACGCTATCGCTCGGCGCACACACCTTGCAGTTCTTCGCAGCTCCGATGGTACACTGGCCCGAGGTTATGGTTACCTACGACCAGAAGGATAAGGTTGTCTTCTCGGCTGACGGCTTCGGTAAATTTGGTGCATTGAGCCACGAAGAGGATTGGGCTTGTGAGGCTCGCCGCTACTACTTCAATATTTGTGGTAAGTATGGCGCTCCCGTTCAGGCTCTGTTGAAGAAGCTCTCAACACTTGATGTGGAGTGCATCTGCCCTCTGCACGGTCCTATCTTGAAGGATAACCTCGGTTATTATATAGGTCTTTACGACACGTGGAGCAAGTACGAGGTGGAGACCGAGGGTGTATTCATCGCCTATGCATCAATCCACGGCGGTACGGCTACGGTGGCAAACGTTATGGCTGAGATTTTGCGTGAGAAGGGTGCAAAGAAGGTCTCTGTTGCCGACCTTAGTCGTGACGATATGGCAGAGGCTATCGAGGATGCCTTCCGTATGGATAAGATGATTGTGGCGGCAGCGTCGTACGACGGTGGCGTATTCCCCGTTATGCACGACTTCCTGCATCACTTGCAGATTAAGAACTATCAGAAGCGCCGTGT
>JAFNUH010000160.1 GCA_017384185.1 Alistipes sp. | reverse complement strand
CGCCAAACTCACGCATCATTGCGGGCAGGTCATTATCGCCTCTAACGCCAAACGAACCCGTGCAGAGGCACAAGCCATTCGAGTGGTTAGGCACAGCCGCAATCAGACGGCGGAAATCCTCCGCAGTGGAGAGAATACGTGGCAGACCCAAGATAGGATATGGAGGGTCATCGGGGTGTATAACCATCTCCGAACCACACTCATCAGCCACAGGGCACACCTCCTGCAAGAAGTAGATTAAATTCTCACGCAGACGCTCTGCATCAATATCTTCGTAGCGGTCCAGAGCCTGCTGGAACTGCTCGACAGTGAAGCTCTCCTCGGAGCCAGGCAAGCCTGCTATCATATTGCGTGTCAGGCGCTCACGCTCCTCGTCGCTCATCTCATCATAACGAGCCTTCGCCTTTGCCTTATCCTCGTCAGAATACTCCGCCTCAGCCGCAGGACGGCGCAGGATATAGAGGTCGAAAGCCATAAAAGCCGCACGCTCGAATCGCAAAGCTCGTGAGCCATCCTCCACCTCATACGAAAGGTCGGTGCGAGTCCAATCCAGCACGGGCATAAAGTTGTATGTGATGCAGTGAATACCACACTCGGCAAGGTTGCGAATCGACTGCTTGTAGTTATCGATATATCGCTGGAAATCACCCGTCTGCGTCTTTATATGTTCGTGTACGGGGACGCTCTCCACAACGCTCCACTTTAGACCAGCCTCAGTAATCATCTGCTGACGGGCACGAATCTCCTCAACCGTCCACACCTCGCCATTGGGGATGTGGTGCAGGGCGTGAACAATGTCAGTAGCTCCAGCCTGACGTATATTACTCAGCGTCACGGGGTCATTAGGACCATACCAACGCCACGATTGTGTACAAAGTATCATAGTTTTATAATTTATTCTGTCTGCCTAATCGTAAAAAATGGGGATATTTTTAGATTTTATCTCTGCCCAATTTTAACAAAGTTACATATTTTGTCTGAAATTTCAAACAGAAAAAGCGCTTCAATTAACATCCGAACTCATAAATCACACTTTTACCGTCAGAATCTGATTATACTACGTATAAAATTTTGCGATTTCAAAATAATAGCGTAACTTTGAAGAGAAAATATAGTTACGAAACGAAAGTTAAAACAACTAACTAAAATAAACAATTATGGCAATTAACAGAAAAGATTTCCTCAAGACTATGGGAGGATTGGCAGCTTTGACCATCATTCCTCGCCGTGTTCTTGGAGGTCCGGGTCACATTGCACCCAATGACCAGCTGACAAAGGGTATCATCGGTATGGGTGGTATCGGCTTCAGCGCAAACCACTTCTCAAGCAACGAGCAGTGCCGTTTGGTGGCAGTTTGCGACTGCGACGACTTGCACTTGGAGAAGGGTGTTCGTCTCTCAAAGGAGCGTTTGAACGAGCAGGTAAAGGGTTATCACCTCTACCGTGACCTTATCAACGACCCCAACGTAGATGTTGTACACATCGCAACACCTCCCCACTGGCACGGTATTATGGCAGTAGAGGCTGCTAAGGCTGGCAAGGATATCTGGTGTGAGAAGCCTATGACACGTACCATCGGCGAGGGTAAGAAGGTTATGGAGGCAGTTCGTCAGAACGGTCGTATCTTCCGTCTCAACACTTGGTTCCGTTTCAAGGATACATTCTACGGCTTGGGCACAACAGTTGAGCCTTTGAAGAAGTTGGTTGACAGCGGTCTTCTCGGCTGGCCTTTGAAGGTTACAATCTCTGGTTACACAGGTTTTAACTGGAAATTCTTCTGGGTAGGTAAGGAGAACTTGGTTGAGCAGCCTATCCCCAAGAACCTCGACTACGACTTGTGGTTGGGTCCCGCACCCTACAAGCCCTACAACGAGCACCGTACACACCAGACATTCCGTGGTTACTGGGATTATGATGGTGGTGGTCTTGGCGATATGGGTCAGCACTACATCGACCCCGTACAGTACATCTTGGGCAAGGACGGCACTTCTCCCGTGAAGGTTGAGGTTGACGCTCCTCAGCAGCACCACGATGCTATCGGTACTTGGCGTAAGATTGTTTACACATACGAGGATGGTTGCCAGATTATCCTTCAGGGTGAGCAGCACGGCGACCCCACAGCTCCCTACATCGAGGGTCCCAACGGTAAGGTATATCAGGGATTCCGTTGTGAGTTGAACGGTCAGCCCGCACACAACATTATGGATATCCTTTCAGAGTTGCCCGATCCCGAGCCGCAGAACACAGACTTCATCAAGTGTATCCACAACCGTGAGAAGTTTGCTCTTAACGAGATTAACGGTTTCCGCTCGGCTACAATCGTGAATATGGGTCTGTGCGCATTGCGCCTGAACCGCACATTGGAGTTCGACCCCGTGAAGTTGCAGTTCATTAACGACGAGGCCGCAAATGCGTTGATTGATCAGCCTATGCGTGCTCCCTGGAAAATCTAATTAACCACCCTAAAGAGAAACAAACGATGAAAAGAATATTATTATTTATCGCCCTGATGTTGATGCCCCTTGCGGCTGTCAATGCGCAGGATGCACGTGGTCGTGCAACTTCGACCATCGTAGCTGATGCTTTGGCTCAGCTGCCTGCCGAGTTGCCCGCAACTTATAATCAGGTTATGGCAGAGTTGGCTTCAACCGGCGCTGAGGGTATCGAGCAGTTGGCATTGATGCTCTCTCCTATGGCTGAGGGTGTAAACAACTCGGCTGTTGAGTATGCCGTAAACGGTGTTGCTTCATACGTATCGAAGGATGGCGCTGCACAGCGTGACGCTGTACGTGCAGGTTTGAAGGCTGCTATCGAGAAGACTTCGGACAACCCCAACAAGGCATTTTTGATGACTGCTTTGCAGATTTGTGCTACCGCTGAGGATGCTGAGTTCTACGCAGGTTATTTGAAGGACCAGTATCAGGGTAACTTCGCTGCTCGTGCTTTGGCTTCAATCCACGGCACTGAGCCCGTAGTTTACGAGTTGATGAAGAATCAGGCTCAGAACGGCGTAAGCAAGGTTCTCTTGGCACAGATTGCATCATACAAGCACCACTTCCACGATGCAGAGCCTATCGTTATCGAGTGGTTGAAGGGCGCAACTCCCGAGCTTACAACTCAGATCTACCTCGCACTCGGTGCGTGGGGTGGCGCTGACGCTGCTAAGGTTTTGGGCGCTGCTGCTAAGGAGGTAGGCTACACATTCGAGCCCACAGACGCTTACGGTGCATACCTCACACTCTTGAACGGTCACCTTATCAAGCACGAGCCTAAGATCGTGGAGAAGGAGGCTAAGAAGATGATGAAGTTCCCGAAGTCAAACGTTCGCTTGGCTGGTTTGGATTTGTTGGTTCAGATGAAGGGCGCCGCTACTACTCCTATGGTAGTTAAGGCTCTCGCTGACGACTGCCGTGAGTACCGTTATGGTGCTATGCGTCTCTCTGAGGCTTACGCTGACGACAACACATACGCTGCCGTTGCTGGCGAGTTGGCAAACGTTGAGGATGTAGCTAAGGTTGACATTTTGAACTGGTTGGGCGCACAGCACGCTGCATCACAGATTTCAGCTATCGCTCCCTACGTTGCAAGCACTAACGACTGCGTAGCTTGCGCTGCTATCGCTGCTGCAAGCAAGATTGGTGGCGAGGAGGCTCTCAAGCCCCTTATCAGCCGTATGTCTAAGGGCGAGGCTAACGAGGTTGTTGACGAGGCTTTGATTAAGGGCTTGCTCTCATTCAACGGCTCTATCAACGACGAGTTCGTACGTGTAATGGATAGCAACGCACACTCACGTGCTATCGCTAAGCAGGTACTCAACAAGCGTCGCATCCCCGCAGCTGCATCAAACATCTTGGTATGGGTTGACAACGGTGGTGACGACACAGCTATCACAGCTCTTACAACTAACGCCGTAGAGAAGAACTTCGCAAGATATTGCAACCTCTTCGAGCAGGGTCGTCCCACATCGGCTGCTATCATCAAGTCTATTCAGGAGAAGGCTCCCGCAGAGCAGGCTAAGATGATTCAGGAGCGTATGGACAAGGCTGGCGCTAACAAGCACCTCTACTACCCCGTATTGGCTGCAACAGGCGCTAAGGAGGCAGTTGCTCCCATCGTTGAGGGTTACAAGTCAACAACAGGCGAGGCACAGAAGGCTGCATTCGAGGGTCTTTGCGCATTGAACGATGCAAGCGTACTTCCCACATTGTTGGAGGCAACAGCGAACGCAGAGTTCAAGGATAAGGCTATCGCACGCTATATCACTTTGACTGGCACATCGGCTATCAACAACGACCAGAAGTATATGAACTACCGCAAGGCGTTGGAGACTAACCCCGCACTCAAGTACAAGAATCAGGCTTTGAAGGCTCTCTCTGCTACACAGAACTACCCGGCTATGATGTTGGCTGCGGAGTATATGGACAACGCTGAGACAGCTCAGGCTGCAGCTAACACCGTATTGGAGATTGCAACTAAGCACCCCGAGTTCTACTCAGCTGAGGTTAAGGCTCTCTTGGAGAAGGTTGCTGCAACTGTTAACGACGGTGACGCTGTTTACAAGCGTAAGGATATCGAGAAGTTCATCTCTGAGAACAAGGCTCGTGAGTCACACTCAATCATCACCGAGCTTACTGACGAGGAGAAGGCAGAGGGCTTCGAGATGTTGTTCAACGGTAAGGATATGAGCGCTTGGACAGGTAATATGGAGGCATACCAGCCCGTTGACGGTTATATGTATGTAACTGCATCTTATGGCACAACAGGTAACCTCTATACAAAGAAGGAGTACGCTGACTTCGTTCTTCGTTTCGAGTTCTGCTTCGACCGTGACGGCGTAAACAATGG
>JAFNUH010000159.1 GCA_017384185.1 Alistipes sp. | reverse complement strand
GCCTTGTCGAGGAAGTACTCGTCGGTAAATACGGGCTGGGGAGCCTTCTTGCCGAAGAGCTTCTGTAAGAATGTTGGCTGGGGATACTTGGGGTCAACGGTGTAACATACGGCGCAGTCGGCAATACCGCCATAGCGCTTAACATACTTAATTGTAGATTTTACGTTGTTCACATCGTTCAACGCATCGAAGATACGCATAATGCCCAAGCCACTCTTTATGGCGTTGCGGCTAAAACCGTCGATAATCTCGTCGGTGTAGGGTGCATAACCAAAAAGATTACGACCTCGTGAAAGAGCTGTAAGTTTTGATATGTCACCTATAACCTCGTGAATACTCTCCAAACGTGTCCAGGGATTCTCGCCCAAGTAACGCATTACTGAGTCGGGTACGGCACCGCCCCAAACCTCCATAGCGAAGAAACCAGCATCTTTATAATAGGGAAGGCAACGGTCGATTTGCTCCTGTGTCATACGGGTAGCAAACGATGACTGCTGACCATCACGCAAAGTTAAATCTCGAATTTTTAAAGTTCTTGCCATAGTATAAATATATGTAATTCAACCTAACCTTTATTGGAGCACCTTTAACTCCACGCAAATATAATAATTTTATTTTAAGAAACAATTTTTTTGTGGCGAATTGTTATCTTTGTGCGGTTGAAGAATACAACTTTGTGACCAAATAATAAATATGAAAGCGTAATGTCTCCCTATATTGTTCTTATAACACTTGCAGCTTATCTTCTGTTGCTATTTGTGATTGCCTATTTTTCGGGTCACAAGGTAGATAATGCGGGTTTCTTCATTGGAAATCGCCGCACGACGTGGTATATGGCTACCTTGGCAATGATTGGTGCTGCAATGTCGGGTGTGACGTTTATATCGGTGCCCGGGTCGGTGGCGGTTGACAGCTTTTCGTATATGCAGATGGTGGCGGGATTTACCATCGGACAGATGATTGTTGCCTTTGTGCTCGTTCCTGCATTCTATCGCCGTGGAGTTGTTTCGTTGTATGAGTATCTCGACCAGCGTTTCGGTGTTACGACACATCGTACTGGAGCGTGGTGCTTCTTGGTATCAAAGATAATAGGTGCATCGCTGAAGATATACGTTGTGTGTGCTGTGATGCAGATAGTTGTCTTCGATTACTTCAATGTTGACTTTATCTGGAATGTAGTGGCGACAATGACTCTCGTATGGCTCTATACACGTTCGGGAGGTGTGCGCTCGTTGATTGTAACCGACACGCTACAATCCATCTGCCTTGTTACGAGTATTGTTGTCTGTATCGTCTGCCTATGCGGTAGTATGGGGTTGTCGCTTACGGATGCTGTGGAGGTGGTGCGCTTATCGCCCGAATCTCGTGTGTGGTTTTTTGATGACCCCAATTCGCCACGATATTTTTGGAAAATGCTCTTTGGCGGTGCATTATCCCTGGTTGCAATGACGGGTCTTGACCAAGATATGATGCAACGAAATATGAGTTGTCGCACGGTGCGAGATTCGCAGATAAATATAGTGCTTACGGCTATATGCCAGATATTTGTGATACTGCTCTTTTTGGTGCTGGGTGTTTTGCTATATCGTTATATAGATTTTGCTCAGCTGCCAATGCCTGCGAAGGGTGATGAAGCCTTCCCGCTTGTTGCTGTCAAGGGTGGTCTGCCGATGATTGCAGGTGTTATGTTTGTCGTTGGACTTATTTCGAGTACATACTCAGCGGCAGGCTCGTCGCTTACCTCACTTACAACATCATTTACGCTCGATGTATTGGACGGCTCAAAACGGTATGACGAGCAGTCGCTCACCCGCCTGCGCCGAGTAATTCACATCGTTATGGCTATCGTAATGATAGTTGTCGTTGTCATATTTGAAAAGTGGGGCAACGATAGTGTCATAAATCTGGTGTTCAAAGTTGCGGGTTATACCTACGGACCGATACTCGGATTGTTTACCTTTGGTATG
>JAFNUH010000158.1 GCA_017384185.1 Alistipes sp. | reverse complement strand
GGCTTCGGTGCTGCAACACTCGGGCTACCGTGTGGGTCTTTTCACCTCGCCGCACCTGCGTGACTTCCGTGAGCGTATGCGAGTGGATGGGGAGATGATTCCCGAGCGTCGGGTGGTCGATTTTGTGGCTTGCCATAAGGATAAGATGCGTGAGCTGGATCTCTCGTTTTTCGAGATGACTACGGCTATGGCTTTCGACTTCTTCTCGGCGAGTGATGTCGAGGTTGCCGTCATTGAGACCGGCTTGGGCGGTCGTCTCGATGCTACGAATGTCATCCTGCCCGAGCTTTGTGTTGTGACAAACATCGGTCTTGAGCATACCGACCTTTTGGGCGATACTATCGAGAAGGTGGCAGCCGAGAAGGCGGGTATCATAAAGCCCTCGGTGCCTATCATTTTGGGTGAGGCTGACGAGCAGTATAACCACGTCTTTGAGCAGCGTGCGGCGGCTTGTGGCTCACGTGTGATATATGCCGAGCAGGAGTTGAAGGTTGTCGAGCGCCGCCGTGAGCGTGATTTCCAGCATATAGTGTTGCATCGTGAGCGTGATGCGCATCGCTTTGAGATAGATATGGATCTCGTTGGCGAGTATCAGTGCCACAACGTGGTGACGGCAGCCGCTGCGGCAGACTATCTCGACACCAGCACGCAGCTTACAATCCCCCGCCGAGACTTCCTTGAGGGTATGGCAGAGGTCGCCGCTACAACGTCGCTTGCAGGTCGTTGGCAGCGCCTTGCAGATGCTCCCTATACGGTCTGCGACACGGGTCATAATGCGCACGGTATCAAGTATGTAGCAGATGAACTAAAGCGCCTTGCGCCATATTATAATCGCCAGATTTGTGTTATCGGCTTTGCCAAGGAGAAGTCTATCGACGATATTCTTCCGCTCCTGCCTCGCAACGCCTACTACATCTTCACTCAGGCATCTACACCTCGTGCCCTGCCCGCCGAGGCTCTTGCATCTAAGGCGAGCGCTTTTGGTCTTGAGGGCGAGCTCTCTTGCACCGTTGCCGAGGCTCTTGCCCGTGCCTGTGAGATAGCCACCGAGCAGGATATGATTTTTGTGGGAGGTAGTAATTTTGTAGTTGCCGAGATAGTATAAAATTGCATAAAATGGCTCTTTCGGCGTCTGGCTCGAACTCGAAATGCTCACATACGTATAGTATGCTCCGCTTTCTCATTCTTCGACCAGCCTCAAAATAGCTCATTTTATGCAATTTTATATTCGGGTGTGGCTCTTTCGGCGTTTGGCTCGGTTTAGATAATAAGTGTTATATGAGTTATAGGTGTTATAGGAATTATATAACACTTATAGCACCTATAATACTTATATCTCTTACCTCTTACCTCTGACCCTCAGTCGATTACAGCCATAAAAACCAAGAATAGCCATCCCGAAAGGATGGCTATTCTCTACAACTGATTTTGTCCAAATATATAAACGCCTGTCGGCGGAAGATGCGCCTTAAAAAACGCCAAATCTACATAAAGGCAACGCTCAATCTACGCTATTAAACAGCGTCCATCGCATAAACATCGCCTACCCCTCCCTCAGAGGCTACGCTTTGCCTATCGGACCCATATTGAGGATTGTCTCCTCGGGCGACAATTGCGGCTTGGGAATCTCAATCTTTGCGATGTTGCTCTCGTAGCGAGTGATATTCTCCTGCAACGACAACAGCAGTCGCTTAGCGTGCTCGGGTGTGAGAATCACTCGGCTCTTAACGTTAGCTTTCTGCATACCGGGTAGTATGGTTGCAAAGTCGATTATAAACTCCGATGTCGAGTGTGATATAATCGCCAAATTCGAGTAGTTGCCCTGAGCAACCTCGTCAGTGAGCTGTATCTCTACTCCCTGACCCTGTTTCTGATTCTCTGCCATAAAATGCAATCTTTGATGTTGCAAAAGTAGCTCATAATGTTGCGCCACGACCGATTTTCTCTGCAAAGTTTTCGATAATTTATTAACAATTTTTTGCTCTTTTGGCTCGGTGCGCAATCTTTTGAACTCTTTGTGCCCCTTTTGGGGCTATGCAAGTGCCACTTTTGGCAATAATCGCACCAAGTGTCGGCTTAAGTTTTAATATTTCATATTAAATGCGTAACTTTGTACCCTAATAACCATTTTGCGGAGAATGATAGTAAGTGCATTAGATATATTTTTGCGAGGTATGGGTGTCGGACTCGCCTCATCTATTACCGTGGGACCCGTAGCCGTGCTCTGTATCCAGCGCACGCTGAGCAAGAATCTGCGTTCGGGTCTGGCGTCGGGTTTGGGTGTTGCTACTGCCGATATGATGATGGCAATCATCGCATTCTTCTTCTACTCGATGTTGCAGTCGCAGATTGAGGAGTATAGTGCAATCTTGCAGGTCATAGGTGGTATATTCGTGGTCTGCGTGGGTGTGTATATATTCTTCCAAAACCCCGTGCCGCAGATTCGTAAGAACCGTGCCGGCAAGACCAACCTGTGGCAGGACTACTCGTCGATGTTTGTCTTTACGTTGGCAAACTTCGTGGTGGTTATCCCCTATCTTTTGGCATTCTTCGCAATGTTTAACGTGGGTCTGCAGTCGGAGGGCGACATCGCTTCGCTCGTGCGCAGTAGTATGACCATCCTCGGCTTCTTCGCTGGTGCCGCTGCCTGGTGGGCGGGTATAACCTTTACCATCGACTACTTCCGCCGCCGCTTCCGCCCACGCCATATGCTTACTATAAACCACGTGGCTGGTGTAATCATCGGCGTGCTTGGTGTCTATACGATTATTTCAACCTTTTTCGATATACTTCCCGTATAATGGAGAACAATAAAAAGATAGTTATCGCCATCGACGGCTTCTCGTCGTGTGGCAAGAGTACCTTCGCTAAGGCTATTGCCGCACGCTTGGGATATATTTTCATCGACACAGGCGCAATGTATCGTGCAGTTACGCTCTATGCTCTGGAGCAGGGTGCAATTCGTGATGGCGAGGTCGATGCTGAGGCCGTTGTGACGCTGCTGCCCGAGATAAACATCTCGTTTAGCTTCAATGCCGAGCGAGGTGCCAGCGACATATATGTAAATGGCGAATTGGCTGAGGGTCGCATCCGCACAATCGAGGTTAGCAACTGCGTAAGTAAGGTTAGCTCAATCCGTGAGGTGCGTGAGAAGCTGGTTGCTATGCAGCAGCAGATGGGTCAGAAGCGAGGTGTTGTGATGGATGGCAGAGATATTGGCACCGTTGTCTTCCCCGATGCCGAGCTTAAGATCTTTATGACTGCCGATGCGCAGGTGCGTGCCGAGCGTCGCTATGCCGAGCTTACGGCTAAGGGCGACAAGGTTACGATGGAGGAGATTCTGGAGAATGTAATCTCTCGTGATAAGGCAGATATGGAGCGTGCCATCTCGCCGCTACGTCAGGCTGAGGACGCTGTGGTGCTGGATAACAGCTATATGAGTGTCGATGAGCAGATGGCGTGGTTTATGGAGCGCTATGAAGAGATAGTTAAGTGCTAAGATGATTGTCGAGATAGATAAAAATTCGGGTTTCTGCTTCGGTGTGGTGCGTGCCATCTCGAAGGCTGAGGCTGCCGTTGCGGAGCTGGGCGGTGAGGTCTATTCGCTGGGCGATATAGTCCACAACCGTATGGAGGTGCAGCGCCTTGAGGCGTTGGGTCTGCGCACCGTCACGCACGAGGATATGGAGGGACTGCAAGGTCGTGACCTTTTTATCCGTGCCCACGGCGAGCCCCCCACAACCTACCGTCGTGCCGAGGAGCTTGGTATCCGCATCATCGACGCTACCTGCCCCGTTGTGGCGCAGTTGCAGCGCAAGGTTGTGGCGGCACACGAGAGGATGCAAGCCGTAGGAGGCCAGGTTGTGATTCTCGGCAAGCGTGGTCACGCCGAGGTGGTGGGACTAACGGGTCAGGTCGAGCAGCCGACTATCGTCGTGGAGCGTGAGGAGGATTTGCAGCAGATAGATTTTTCTCGTCCTGTTTTCTTTCT
>JAFNUH010000157.1 GCA_017384185.1 Alistipes sp. | reverse complement strand
TAGAAATCGACTCCATATTTCAGAAGCCCGATATCCAATGTTAATACTTTTTTTAATAATATGTAAGAAAGGTGTGCACTAAAAAGTGCACCCCTTTAATATTTCTACCAGCTTGCCTTGTGAACGCCAGGAATTAAACCTTTGCTAGCCATTTCGCGGAACTGAATACGGCTAATACCAAAGATACGCATATAACCTTTTGGTCTACCAGTAAGTGAACATCTGTTGTGAAGACGTACTGGGCTAGAGTTTTTAGGTAATTTATCAAGAGCTGCGTAATCACCAGCCTCTTTTAGTTGTTTGCGTTTCTCTGCATATTTAGCACATAGCTTAGCGCGTTTCACCTCGCGTGCTTTCATTGATTCTTTTGCCATTCTCTATTCTCTTTAGATTGTTCGTATTATTTTTTAAAAGGCAAACCAAACTCGCGAAGAAGTGCATAAGCCTCCTCGTCTTTCTCAGTAGTAGTTACAAAAGTAATCTCCATACCAAGAACTTTGGTGATTTTATCAATATCAATCTCTGGGAAAATGATTTGCTGTTTTTCATCACGACAATATCACGAGCTGAAGCAGCCGCCAAATCAACATTATCATAGCCCGCACCTGCACGAACAACAATCTTCAGATTCTGTGCAGCCTCAATAACCTCGGCAGTAACTTTATCGCTACGGATAATCAAACCATCAACATCCGCAACGGCAGCTATGAGCTCCTCCTTCTCGGTATATTTCTCCAGCAGAGCAACCTCATATCCAGCCGCCGTAAGTATCTCTTTAATACCGTCCAACGCCCTCTTTGCGAAGGGTTTTTCGGTTGCAATAAGTATCTTCATTTTTCTTTTTTGTTCAGTTAAATCTTCAACCTCTATCGTCTCCCACTCTACATAATTACAGCAGAGCGAATTAGATATGTAATCCATCCTTAGGCGTGCATCTTCTCAAACTCCTGCATACAAGCCACCAAAGCCTCAACAGCCTCCATCGGGCAGGCATTGTAGCACGAAGCACGGAAACCACCTACCAAGCGGTGACCCTTGATGCCAACCATACCACGCTCCTTAGCGAATGACATAAACTCCGAAGCCAACTCCTCGTTGCCCTCGCTCATAACGAAGCAGATATTCATTGACGAGCGGTCCTCCTTAGCTACCGTGCCACGGAAGAGTGAGTTGCGGTCAATCTCAGCATAGAGCTTTGCAGCCTTCTCCTCGTTGCGGCGGTGAATCTCAGCCACACCACCCTCAGCCTTCAACCACTTCAAAGTCTCACGCAAAACGTAGATAGGGAATACGGGAGGTGTGTTGAACATTGAGTTATTCTCAACATATGTATTTACGTTCATCATCGTGGGCAGAGGGCGTACAACCTTACCCAACATATCGTCACGAATAATCATAAACGACACACCGGCAGGGGCAAGATTCTTCTGTGCACCACCATAAATCAAGGCATACTTACTCACGTCGATAGGGCGGCTCAAGATATTCGAGCTCATATCGGCAAACAAGGGCACAGGCGAATCGATATCGCACTTATACTCCGTACCAAAGATTGTATTATTAGCGCAGATGTAGAGATAATCCAAATCCTTGGGAATATCAAAATTCTTAGGTATATATGAGAAGTTCTTATCATCAGAAGAGGCCACAACCTCAACCTCACCGTAGAACTTAGCCTCCTTAATAGCCTTCTTGGTCCACACGCCAGTATTTACATAACCAGCCTTCTTCGCCAAGAAGTTAGCAGGGATATGGAAAAACTGTGTACTTGCACCGCCACCCATAAAGTATATTTTATAATTGTCCGGAATGTTCAACAACTCTCTGAACAAGCTATCAGCCTCAGCGAGCACAGCCTCGAACTCTGGAGTACGGTGGGATATGGAGAGCAACGAAAGACCTGTTCCATCAAAATCGATAATAGCCTTTGCGGCTGCCTCAAGCACCACGTCCGGAAGAATAGAGGGTCCGGCATTGAAATTATACTTCTTCATAGCAGAAAAATTATTAAATTTTATCAATAACTTTTGTATTGTCTAATTAGGTTTACACTTACAAAGTAAACATAAAATTATGATTATTCAAAATCTTTCTAAGGTTTTTCATATTCAGATTATCACTTTTTTATAGTAAAAACTTTTATTAGTTTAATTATTCATATTTTTTAATAACAATACAACACCTAAAATCGCCCCAAAAGGAGAAAAACGTAATTTTTCAAAAAAGTTGATTTTTCATCATTTTGGCTCTCTTCACGCCCAAAATAGCTTACAATTTATCACCTGCGACACCAAATTATCCTCAACGGTGAGTTTATCACAATACTAATTCAAAAAAATTTGCTAAACAGACACTATTATCGTATCTTTGCAAAGATTTGGCGTTCGGAAATTCTTCTTTAAAGAAGAAACCTAAACAAACCAACCTTTTAACAAGAAAAAACAGACTCAAAACAATGATAAAATCAATGACTGGATTCGGCAAGAGCGAGGTATCGCTGCCGACCAAAAAAATAACCGTCGAGGTACGCTCACTAAACTCTAAGCAGCTGGACCTATCGGTTAAACTTCCTGGAATCTATCGCACATACGAGTTTGACATTCGCAGCCTGGCTGCCGCAAGCATTGTTCGAGGTAAGGCTGACATCAGCGTAAGCGTCGAAACAACAGCTACGCAGACATCGGCTACCGTGAACAAGGATATTTTCCGTGAGTACCTGCGTCAGGTCAACGATGCATTGGCTTATTCGGGCGTAGATGCCGACTACGACGCCATCGTCCCCGTTGTAATGCGTATGCCCGATGTGGTATCGACTCAGCAGGATAGTGCATCAGAGGAGGAGCACGCAGCACTTATGCAGGCTGTAGGCGAGGCTTTGCAGCACTTCAACTCTTTCCGTGAGCAGGAGGGCGAAACACTCATTGCAGACCTTCTTCGCCGTGTTGACAACATCGAGGAGTACAAGAAGCAGGTTGAGCCTTACGAGGCAACACGCACGGAGACCATCAAGAACCGCATACGTGAGAACTTGGCACAACTTAAGGTGGATGTTGACACCAACCGTCTGGAGCAGGAGATGATATTCTACATCGAGAAGCTGGACATAACCGAGGAGAAGGTGCGTCTTACCAATCATTGTCGCTACTTCCGTGAGGTGGCAGCCGCAGAGGAGGCTGTTGGTCGCAAGTTGGGCTTCATAGCTCAGGAGATGGGTCGTGAGATTAACACCCTCGGCTCGAAGGCTAACGAGGCTAATATGCAGATTCTTGTCGTGAAGATGAAGGATGAGCTGGAGAAGATTAAGGAACAAGTATTAAACATTCTATAAAATGGCAACCACAGGAAAACTTATAATATTCTCAGCACCGAGTGGCTCGGGCAAGACAACCATCGTTAAGCAGTTGCTTAAGATATTCCCGCAGTTTGAGTTTTCAATCTCTGCTACATCTCGTCAGCCCCGTGGCGAGGAGAAGAATGGCGTAGATTACTTCTTCCTCTCGCAGGAGGAGTTTCGTGAGAAGGTTGCAGCCGATGCCTTTGTTGAGTGGGAGGAGGTATATAACGGCACCTGCTACGGTACGCTCAAGAGCGAGATGGAGCGCATCTGGTCGAAGGGTAATATCATCATCTTCGATGTAGATGTTATGGGAGGCATCAACCTCAAGCGCATCTTCGGCGAGCAGGCTTGCTCGGTATTCATTATGCCCCCATCGGTGGAGATTCTGCGTGAGCGATTGATTGGTCGTGGCACGGATAGTATGGAGACTATCGAGAAGCGTGTTGCAAAGGCGGAGTTTGAGATCTCTAAGTCGCCCGAGTTTGACCACGTGGTAGTGAACGATGTTCTTGAGAGTGCAGTAGCGGAGACAGAGCGTATTATTAACGATTTTTTGGCGAAGTAAGATGCCCAAACGACGAATGATGCTCTTCTTCGGGTCGTTCAACCCCGTACACAATGGTCATATGGCGCTTGCCGAGTATGCCGTTGAGAATGGGTTGTGTGACGAGGTGGCAATGATTATCTCTCCGCAAAACCCCTTCAAGCAGAATATGGCTATGGCGGCAGAGTTTGACCGCTACTCGATGGTGGAGGCAGCGTGCAAAAACTCACGTTACCCAGAGCAGATAAAGCCCTCGATTATTGAGTTTCTGTTGGAAAAACCCTCATACACGATTAACACCCTGCGTCATCTTACAGAGAATTATGGCGAGCAGATGGAGTTCACGATATTGATGGGTAGCGACCTGATAAACACCCTACCAAAGTGGCGTGAGGCAGAGGAGATTATCGCCGGATATGACATTTACGTCTATCCCCGCCCCAATGTGCCGATGACATTCTCGACCGAGCGCACAACATTCCTTGCCGATGCTCCGCAGTGTGCATACTCATCGACCGAGGTACGTGACCGTCTGGAGCGTGGCGACGATGTATCGCAGATGCTCGACAAGGAGGTACGTGAGTATATTCGTGGACGAGGTCTGTGGACTCTGTCGAGTAAGACAACATCGCTTACGGCTGCCATACAACTCTCGCCCGATAATGCCGAGTTATATTTGGAGCGAGGAAAGTGTTATTTCCGCAAAAATGAGTGGGGCAGTGCCATAAACGATTTCCGCAAAGCCGAGGAGATAGCTGAGGATAAAACCGAGGCACGCCAATACATAGAGATGGCTGAAGAGATTTTAGAGTATAGATATAAAGATATTTACAACCCGTGATTGAGATTGATGATAAAATTGTCAGCGCTGACCTATTGCGTGAGTGCTTTGCCTGTGACCTGGGCAAGTGTAAAGGTATCTGCTGCGTAGAGGGAGATGCTGGCGCACCGTTAGATACTGAGGAGGTTGACCTCCTGGAGGAGGAGTACGAGAACTACGCCCCCTATATGACCGAAGAGGGACGTGCAGCCGTAGAGAGCCAAGGATTTATGGTCGTTGACGTAGATGGTGACTACACAACACCGCTCGTTGACAACGCCGCTTGTGCCTACGCCTTCGAGGAGAATGGCATTACGTTCTGCGCCATTGAGCGTGCCTACCGTGAGGGTAAGTGCTCGTTCTTGAAGCCCATCTCGTGCCATCTCTATCCCATACGTGTAAAGCAGTTCCGTAACGGAACATACGGTCTTAACTACCACCGCTGGGCTGTTTGCCGTGATGCTGTTGAGTGTGGCAAAAAGTTAGGAGTACCCGTGTATAAGGCACTCAAGGAGCCTATCATCCGCCGCTTTGGAGAGGAGTTCTACAAGGCGTTGGAGTGCGCCGAGGAGTTGCTCCGTGAACAATAGTGAATTATAAACTTTAACAAATAAAACCCAATGAACTTACGCAGAACACTGCTATTAATCCTATCGCTTGTCGTGGCAAGCACCGCCTCAGCTCAGGGCGTAAAAATAGTAAAAAATAATATCAACAAGGACTCTCTGCCCGAGGACGCCGTTATCGTTAAGCGTGTACCGCTGGAGTCTGGTCCTGCATTCGAGGTAAAGGATGTTTTGGTCGTTGACACCATCCCCTCATCAAGCGAGGGATTGAATATTGTCCTCTACAACGATAACACTTGGCGCTTTGTGCGCAACCGTAACATCGACGTTTTGGACGAGACTGTATTTACTAAGGAGTGGGACACAACAAAGATACAGCCGTTCAAGGTTGAGTTGAAGGATATTCCTATGTCAATGGTCATCGACTTGGTCGATTCACTCAAGAGCTATCACTATCCGTCAAAGGGTCGTGTAACATCGAAGTATGGTCCTCGTCGCCGCCGTGTGCATCAGGGTACGGATATCGACCTTGAGACAGGCGACCCCGTATATGCAACATTTGATGGTCGTGTGCGTATATGTACTTATATTCGTAGCGGATACGGTAACTTGATTGTTCTGCGTCACGACAACGGCTTGGAGACCTTCTACGGTCACCTCTCGGAGATTCACGTGAAGCCCAACGAGTGGGTTACAGCGGGTCAGGTAATCGGTAAGGGTGGTAACACGGGTCGCAGTACAGGTTCGCACCTTCACTATGAGATGAGATACAAGGGTCACACGTTTGACCCTGAGCGTCTTATCGACTTTGCATCGGGTGACCTGCGCCGTGAAACATTCCTGCTGAAGCGCACATATTTCAGTCCTTACTCTCGTTTCACTCAGGACTTCGAGGAGGAGGTACAGAGCGATGAGGAGGACAAGAAGATAGCCAAAGAGGCGGCTGCCATCAAGTATCACATCGTAAAGAAGGGTGACACGTTGGGTCGTATCGCTATTAACAACCATACAACCGTAAAGAAACTCTGTCAGCTTAACGGCATTAGAGAGTCTTCAATCCTTAGACTTGGTCAGCGAATCAGAGTAAGATAACGACTATGAGAAACATTTTAACCATAATCACTCTACTTTGGGCGTGGGGCGCATCGGCACAGGTAGCGCCTTCGCAGGCTCTCAAGCAATACATCCACAACGACGACAAATCGTTTGCGTGGGAGGTACGTGACAGTCTTGTAACTGCGGATGCCACGGCATATCGTCTGCGTATGCAGTCACAGAGATGGCGTGATTTTGATTGGATTCACGAGTTGGTGGTAATCGTTCCCAACCGTTTGACAAACGACGAGGCGTTGCTACATATCTCTGGCGGCAGTGCCGATGAGAAGACGGGCGAGCCTAACTACCACAATTGGGATAACTCTACGATAAAGTCACTGACCGGTATTGCTACCCGCTGCGAGGCGGTTACGGCAATCTTGTGGCAGGTACCACGACAGCCTTTGTATGGCGGCAAGTATGAGGATGAGTTGGTGTCATTCACCTTCCATAACTACCAGAACGACAAGGATCAGACGTGGCCTCTGTTGTTCCCTATGACCAAGAGTGCAATACGTGCTATGGATGCCATCGAGGAGTTTTCTTCGAAGAGAGCTTTAGCAGTAAAACCCGAGCGATTCGTAACAAACGGCATCTCGAAGCGTGGCTGGACAACGTGGCTCACGGCAGCAAGCGAGGATAAGCGTGTGGTTGCCATTGCGCCTATGGTTATTGACATCCTAAATATGCCCGTCAGCGTACCATACCAGCGCCATATGTTTGGCAGTTATAGCATTCAGATTCAGGATTATGTAAACCTCGGACTGACTGAGGAGGTAGTCTCTGATGCGGGTAAAGAGCTGGTGGCAATGATTGACCCATACTCATATCGTGACAAATACACAATGCCTAAGATGCTCTTCTTCGGCACGAACGACGAGTATTGGACCGTAGATGCCGTGAAGAACTATGTTGATGGTATTCCGGGCGAAAAGTTTATATCATACACCACAAATGCGGGTCACGGTCAGGGCGATATGAAAGCAGCGTACAACGCTTTGGAGGCTTTCTTCCGTCAGACGATAGATGGTATGGAGTACCCGAAGTTTGATTATAAAATCAAGGAGGGAAAGGGTAGTGCCACGCTCACTATTAAAGCCGACAAGCACCATTTAGAGGAGGTAATTATCTGGGAGGCAGAGTCTGAGAACAAAGATTTTCGCAAGTGTAAGTTTGTGCCATCTGAGCAGGGCATAGCTCACACGGGAAAGGCTAAAGTTATGATTAATTATCCTAAAACGGGGTACAAAGCCTTCCTTGTGATGGCAAAATACAAGCACCCCAATGGCTGCGAGCCGTATAACATTACAACACGAATGTTCACTGCCGACACAGACGAGGTGTTCGAAGAGATTTTCGAACCCGAAATAAAAGTTGAGTTACCTATGTAACAAAAAGCCACCTTTCGGGTGGCTTTTTTTATTTAGTTAAAAGAGTATCATACACTCCTCGTTTGCCAAATCTTTTTGGCGTTGTAGCCACTCCGCAGGGGGATTATCCGAGGGCTGGGGCCACCAGAAACCTTTTGACGAGTATGTAATCTTTGCGCCCTTAGGCGAAGTGCGCATCACGGCAAAACCTATGTCGCCATAAAATGTTGCTGGCAGGGCAACCGTAGGCAACATATGTTGCGGCTTGCGTGGACGGATTATAGACACAGACTTATTCCAAATATGCACGTGACCATATATGAAAGCTGCCACGGTGGGTGAATCGACCAACATTTTTGTTAGACTATGCAACTCATTCAAAGGGTGGTGAGCACCGAGAATTACGGGACGGTCGCTCTTTGCGAGATAACCATTCAACCACTCAATCTGCTCATCGCTAATAGTTCCGCTAACGGTAGTGCTTTGGCGAGGTTTCAGGTCGGGCTTCTCAACAAGCGAGTCAAGCATAATAAAATCGACATCGGGCAACTTCACAACCGACACAACACGACCCTCAACGGGAGTACTCTGCGCATACTGCGGAAAAACTTTGAAGAACGCCGCACGGCGGTCGTGATTACCCATACCCAACGTTACACGAATGCCAGCCTCCTCCAGCTGACGCAACAGCTCGGCAGCATAGCGATAATCCTCCTCCAAACCGTAGTCCCACGCCACATCGCCAAACACCAGCACATTAGCAGGCAATGGGCGCATAGCCAAAATTTCGTCAATGCAAATCTGCAACGACGTGGGGTTGTAGGGGTAGTGCGCAGGCTTACCATCCTCGTTAAACTCGCCGCAGATATGAATATCCGAGAGCAAAACCGTTAAACTTGGGTCTATCTTCTTCGCAGGAGCCTCAGCCGACAACTCCTCAATCTTATCCAACACCGTTGCGTTAGCTGGCAATACAGCAGCGCCACCCAGCGCCAACATTGATGCTAAAAACTCTTTTCTATCCATAAATTTCAATTATCAATACTCCCTTACTCCAAAAATAGTCGAGCCGATACGCACCTCGGTAGAGCCATACTCAATGGCGATAGGGTAGTCGTCAGACATTCCCATAGAGAGGGTATCGAACTCATCACCAAAATACTCTGCAAGCTCCTTTTTACAAGCCGCCAAACGCTCAAAATCGGCACGAACAACACTCTCATCATCGGTAAATGTTGCCATACCCATCACACCTCGCAGACGGATATGTGGCAGCGACGCAAAGCCTCCACGCTTAACAAATGCCAAAAGCACGGCATAATCCCATCCCGACTTACTCTCCTCCTCCGTCACGTGAATCTCCAACAGGCAATCAATCACACGGTTACACTTTGCAGCCTGGCGCTCAATCTCCTCAGCCAGACGTTCACTGTCGAGCGATTCGATAAGATGCACAAACGGTGCGATATACTTCACCTTG
>JAFNUH010000156.1 GCA_017384185.1 Alistipes sp. | reverse complement strand
GTTACAAGACAATGTGACCACAACCATCAACATACACACATATCTAAATATCCTCATTCGAATATTTTCTTTTTATTTTTCAAATCTCACGGCAACGTCATCGAAGGCGAAGTAAGTAGGCGTATTCAAGCCCCACTCGCCACACAAATCGGCGCTACCCTCAAGATGAAACTTTACTTTTGCAACCTCGCCAAGCGGCGTAAGGTCGAAACGCTCCCAAGTTTTTACTATATCGTCCTTACCATCGCACAACAGGAACTCAGCCGTGCCTGTCTCTGCACCCTGCTTATCGTAACCCGTAGCAACAATCTTAAACCAAGAGTTGGCGCCCGCAGCTGCGGCATAGCTATCACCATATACGAGCGAAGAGAGCGCATAGTTGGTGTTTGTCACATACATATGGTCGATAACATACGCCTGACCATCCTTAAACTCAAAACCTGCATCGCCATTATGTACGCAGAAGTTCTTTGAGCCATTGTGACCCGCAGCGCCAGCCTTGCCCGTAGCAACCTCCAACTGATTGAGGTAGGTTATACCCGCAGCGTTCTCGCCATAAAAATCAGAGATAGCCTGACCGCCATTCCAATACACAGGCTCATCGCCAGCGGTGCAAGAGTAGAGCAAGGTGTTGTTATCGTCGCTCCAATAGTAGTTGCTCCAGCCCATATAGTCATCGGCAACCGAGCCGTAGAGCATCTCATCGCCATACTGCTCCGCAGGAATGAGCGAGCTCCAATTCGAGATGGTGTACTCGTTCTGAAGGTCATCCTCGAAGCTATACACGTCGAACATCACATCCTCGTCCTCGAAGGTAAGAACTCGCAGCTCGTAGGTTGTCGGCAACTTAATTACTCGACCATCAGCCATAGTAATAATCACCATACCATCTATCTCCTCAACCGATACGAAGAATGAATCGCCATCCTTACCGTTGCAGAGAGTAACCGAGCTACCATCACTGAAAGTGAGCTTATAACCATCCTCAGTCTGCTCCGATGAGGTGATAACCTTACCCTTATTCAGAGCCTCAACCAATGCTGAGAGTGCGGCAATATCCTCGCTATTAGCATTCACCTGCTCTTCCAGCGAGTTTACCTTGTTCCACAAATCACCATCATCGTACTCACACGATGTAAACGCTACGGCGCTCAACGCCAAAGCCAACATTACAAAAATTTTTCTCTCCATAGCAAAAATATTTTAAGTTAAAAAAAGTTTGCTTGCGGAGCAGAACCAAATTAACTCAAAACACCTTTAGCCGTAGAGCCTATGCCACATTGACATCTGCGCAGTTGCCCACCTGAGGCGGAACAAAACCAAATATTTTACGGATAAAATTAGTTTTGACTTGTCCCGTAGTCCTGCAGGTCACAAATCGTATAAAACGCAAAGGTAGGTCTTCTGACTTGTTCCATTTGTGACGCCTTCCCAACGTAATCGTCAGTGGCAAAGAGTATCACAAACCTCCTTTCGGATAGTGTCCAACCCAAAGGTCGGCACCCGAAGTGGAACTCACAGCAACAGGCATTGTTACGGATTCACACCGTATTCCCTATTATTCTCGGCGGTCGGCGACCACCTAAGAACCATTTGCTTACCACAAAGATACGTACTTTTTTTATTTTGCAACTATTTTCGAGAAGATTTTTTCTTACAAACAGGCACAACAAAAAAACTCCCTCTAAAGAGGGAGTAAATTTTTCTTCGTATATCTCATTTTATAATTCCGCAAGACCCGTCAGGTGCTTCATTGCCTCGCGACCCTCCTTACCGAGCGAAAGCGAGAAGTCATTAACGAAGAGCGAGATATGTTTATCAATAACATCGTCCTCCAACTCCTGAGCGTGCTGCTTGACAAACTCACGTGAGAGCATAGGGTGCTCGAATGCATACTCAATACTGCGGCGCAAAACACGCTCCACACGCTGCTGCACATCTTCGGGCAAATCACGCCTTATGACAATACCGCCCAACGGCAGAGGTAGCTGCGTGCGTGCCTCCCACTCCAGACCCAGGTCGGCAACCAGCTCCAAGTTGCGACGCTCATAGACAAAGCGCCCCTCGTGAATCAACACACCGCCGTCGAAATCGCCTCGCTCGACAGCGGCGGCAATCTCGGAGAAGAGCATCGGCGTACGCTCCTCAATCTCAGGGAACAGCCTGCCGACCAGCGCATTAGCCGTAGTATGCTCGCCCGGCACGGCAATATGTTTCAACGCACCACTCTCACCCTTGCGGCGCACCAGCAGAGGACCGTTGCCACGACCGAGAGCCGCACCGCAATCCAACAAGCGGTAGTGCTCGCTGATAGCGGGCAGAACGGCACAACTAATCTTGCTCACATCGGGCAGCGAGCGTAGCGCCTCATCGTTCAGCACCTCAATATCGTGGAACGAGAGGTCAAACTCAAGCCCCTCGCAGTCGATGCGGGAGTTGACCATAGCGTCGAACATAAAGGTGTCGTTCGGGCAGGGGGATATGGATAGATGCAATTTCATTACAACGCAGTTTCAAATTCGTAGTGACCCGAGCGCACCTTATACAAGGCATAACCCTCACGCACGCCCTTGCGGATAATATTGTCGTTCTGCTCAAACTCGGGCACAGCACCCTCAAAGGGCAACCACAACGTAGCCGTCGTACCTACGGGAACATCGCAAACGAGCTTGAAGTGACCATCCTTATGCTCCCAGCGGATAGCAATTGTGCCGTAGGTTGTATCGTGAGTATAATCTACCCACTCCAAGCCCGCAGGCACCACGGGACGCACATCGAACGAGCGGAAGCCCGCATCAACGGCACGCAAGCCTGCCAAGTCACGGTAGAACCAGCCTATACCGCCACCAAACATCGGGTGGTTATGCGAGTTACCGCCATCCCACTGCTCCCACGTAACGGTAGCACCCTGCTCAATCCACCAGCCGAATGATGGGAAGTCACGCTGGTTTATAATCTTGTATGCCAAATCTTTAAGACCGTTATCGCACAGCACCTCGAACAAGAAACGAGTACCTACGATACCTGTATCAAGGTGGTCGTTCACCTCGGCAATATTCTGTCGCAGAGCCTCGACAACCTTTGCCTTGCGCTCCTCAGGAACACCAATCTTCAGCGCCAAAACGTTGCTACCATACTTGCCATAAGAGCCCGTAGCGGGGTCATAGAGGTTGTCGTGGAATGCCTTAGCAGCGGCATCACGGATAGCGATGAACTCCGCAGCATCCTCACCCAAAGAGTGAGCCGTGCGCACAGCTATGTCGGCACACTGCCACAGGAAGTAGGTGTGTACCACCTCGGCACGTGGCAACTCACGTGGCGGCAACCAGTCGCCCAGATTCTTCCACTTCTGCACATCGTGCGAGAGCATCAGACCCGTGTCGCTATCGACCCACGTAGTCATCCAGCGCACGTGGCGGCGCATAGCATCGAAGTTCTGCTCCAGGACTCGTCTGTCGCCATAATGCACATAGAACTCCCACGGCATAATCTCCATAGC
>JAFNUH010000155.1 GCA_017384185.1 Alistipes sp. | reverse complement strand
GGGTGCACGTATCGAGGTATTCTGCCTTGAGCCGCACCTGCCCGCCGACTATGAGCACGCCTTTACCGTTAAGGGCGAGTGCGAATGGAGCTGCATCGTGGGCAACCTGAAGAAGTGGAAAGAGGGCTTTGTTGGCATCGACTTCGACTACGAGGGAACACCCTGCTCACTGCGTGCCGAGATTGCCGAGCGTGGCGAGCGAGAGCATATCGTACGTTTTACGTGGGATGTCGATTTGACCTTCGGACAACTCCTTGAGTATCTTGGTCGCATACCCATCCCGCCATATCTCAACCGTGAGAGCGAGGAGATAGACCTCACACGCTACCAGACCGTGTATTCAAAGTTTGAGGGTTCGGTGGCTGCACCCACGGCGGGTCTGCACTTTACCGATGAGATGATTGCACAGATGACACAACAAGGCTTCTCGTTCGACGAGGTGACGCTCCACGTTGGTGCTGGTACGTTCCTGCCCGTGAAGAGCGATAATGCCGCTGAGCACCCTATGCACACCGAGCATTTCGAGGTACGCCTCGCCACGCTGGAGAATCTCTTGGCGCATAATGTCGACGTGACAGCCGTAGGTACAACCTCGGTTAGAACCCTGGAGTCGCTACCCGTACTTGGTTGGCGTATCCGCCAGGGTGGTACTCCCGATGCCGAGCGCACCATAGGTCAGTGGGAGAGCTACGATATTCCAGCCAACTACACGGGAGATGAGGTATTGGAGGATTTAATTGGATATATGAAAGCGAATGGACTGGAGCGCCTGAAGGCAGCAACGCAGATTATGATTACACCGCTCGGCTTCCGCTTCCGCATCGTTAAGCGCATCGTAACCAACTTCCACCAACCCAAATCTACCCTGCTGCTGTTGGTTTCGGCATACATCGGTGACGATTGGCGCAGGATGTACCGCTACGCACTGGAGAATGATTTCCGCTTCCTCTCCTACGGCGATTCATCGCTGCTGATATGTGATAAATAAACAAATGGCGACCACTCATATCAAGCAGGTCGCCATCTGTTTTAATCGGAGTCCTCGAGAATAAATATCTCCTCTACCCTCTTGCCAAATATCTGTGCTATCTTCAATGCCAACACGGTGGAGGGGACAAACTTACCACTCTCGATGGCATTTATCGTCTGACGACTCACATCGGCTGCATCGGCTAACTGTTGCTGCGTCATACGTACCTCGGCACGTGCTACACGTATATTATTCTTCATTTTGCAAAGCCTTTTTCATTCGCCAAATCTTCCATCTAAAGACAACCATAAAGATTAGCAAGATGGTGAACATATTATATATCATCACATTCAAGAAGTCCATATCGTAAAACAGCAACGAGCATACGATAAGAGCCGCAAAGTTGATGTATAGAGCCATCAGCAGAGCATTCAGACGCAGTTGTTGTGTCATCTCATCCTCCCTCTTCTCGCACGAGCAGGTGGCAAGCACGCCGCCAACGATGATGCTTATGATGGTTATATTATTCATCGTATAGCTGCCGTTAAAACCCTCGAAAACAGCATATGCTCCCAATGCAATACCAATGGCAAAGATAATCCAGCCTATTCGCTGAAAAGAGTGGGGGAAAAGTAGTGTTTTCATAGTTGTAAAAGTTTATCTGTTAATTGTAATAGTTTTCTGATGGTTATAGAGTAAATCGGCGACTCTCCTGGCGCAATCTTTTCAACTTACCCTCGAAGCGAGCGAAATAGAGAACCCATACAACAAATGGGGTCACAAATGGCTCATCGTGTACAATGTAGAATAACTCCTTCGACACACACGCCATAATAACGCTATATGCAACCCAAACGAAGAATGCGATGTAGCACACCTCCTTGAGCGTTTCGCCACGCAGCGAGGCTATCATCTCGTCCTCATTGCGCTCACGTGAGCAAGAGACAAGAAACATTCCCAGGTAGAGCATAATGAGCTGCGCTCGATGAATAATCGTTGGAAATAGATTCGGAGCCACAACATCGCCCGCAACAACCTCTACATTTAATAATATATCGGCAGCCAGCACAACCAGCATAGCCAAAAACATAAAATAACCTACAATCTTGAACGGATAGGGCAATAACCAATTCCTCACGTAACGCTTCAGCAGGTCAAACGGATTAAAAGAGTGTCGGTCTCTCATAGTGTAATAGTTTTTTGAGTTAAAAATTATATAAAAATAGTTGAGCAATCCTGTTTGTTAATGCAAATGTAAAACAAACTTTACAAAAAGACAAATAATTTTGACAATATTTTTTACCACAAGAAATGGGGAGTATTTAGTAGTCCTCAAAAAAAATAGAAACAATTTACTCTTCTCGGTAGTTTTCTCCTCATTGTTTGCTAAATTTGTAATAACCAGAAGACAATATATTATGAAACCATTTTTTACTTCTACCCTTACCCTTTTGCTAATACTGGCGGTTGGCATAACTTTGGCAGAGACCTCAACCACGACAGCCAATGCTGCTCCCACAACCGAAACAATATGCGCAGACTCGTCAACGGACATAACGACTACCACTCACACTAAACTCACCATCGCTACGTGGAATGTCGGTGTATTCAACAACGGAGAGCCTCCTATTGGTATGCCCGACGATAGCGTCGAGACTAACTTGCCGAAGATTAAATCGTTGATAACCTCCTTTGAAGCAGATATTCTGATTATAACCGAATATGCATCCTTTCTCAATCAGGGCAAGAGCCGCAACACCTACGATGAGGTATTAAAGCAGTTCTATCCCTACACCCACTACACCCGTGATGCTTGGACAGCCATTTTCAGCAAATACCCCTTTTCTGTTGAGCTTATCACCAGCCCCGACCGCCGAGATTATCTGCTGGGCAGTGTCAACATCGACGGCACCACCATTGGGCTTGGCGCTATCCATCCCCGCTCAGCAAGTGGCACGCAGGCTACAGAAGCTCGCATCGCCGACCATAATATGGTAATAGATTTTTTTGCCGACTACGACAAGGCTATCGTTGCGGGTGATTTTAACACCTACGAAGACAGGGAACTAAATGTATATCGTGATGCTGATTGGAGTCTGGGTAACTGTGGTTACTTTGGCTATATTGACACCTATCGTCCTCACACCCGGGCGTGGTACATAGATAATATTATAACTAAAGGTATTCGCATTGACAACTTCTACAAGATTGACAACCGTGCCGACGTATCGGACCACTATCCCGTAGTTGCCAACCTATCATTGCATTTACAAGCTCGGTCAGAGGGTAAATAGAGAAATCCGTTGTGGAAATAGATTCCTTACGCAATATTTGCAAGTTTGTTAAAAAAAATGTTTCTTTACACTACAAACTGCTGACCAATTAATATAATCTTCCTAAAACTAATGCTATGATGTTCAATAAGTTTAATTTCATTACGGTAGGTGTATGCCTGATACTTTTGCTTGCCTGTGGTCCTAAGGAAAATCAATCCTCTCAAAAACCTACGGCACTGATTCCTGCTCCCGTTGAGCTTAGAGTAAATTCCGGAAGCGTTTGCTCAAATAAGTTGGCAGACCTGCCCCAAAAGGTTAAGATTTCGGAAAAGGCTCTACTCAGCAGACTGGATGGTCAGAAGCTCACCGACTGGCAGCTAAAATCGGCATATTGGATGGAGATTAGCAACAGAAAGGTGAAGATTGAAGCCGCCGACGAAGAGGGAGTCTTCTATGCCCGTCAGTCGCTTAAGATGATGGCTGCGCTGGACAGCGTAGTAACCTGCTGCACAATACTTGACTGGCCCAGATTCCAGTATCGTGGTATTATGTTGGACGAGAGCCGCCACTATCAAGGCAAGGCATTTGTGTTGAAGCAGTTAGAGATGATGGCTCTGCTCAAGCTTAACCGTTTCCACTTCCATCTGGTTGATAATCCGGGCTGGCGTATGCAGATTGATGCCTACCCCCACCTCACCCAGCAGACTGCTTGGCGTCCAGTGCCCTACTTTTGGGATTGGGAGGTAAATGGCATCGGTGGCGACTTTGTAGAAGAGGGAACACCCAATGCCTATGGCGGCTACTACACAAAGCAGGATATTGCCGAGATTCTGGCGTTTGCAAATGAAAGACACATAGAGGTGATTCCAGAGATAGAGATGCCCGGACACAACTACGAGACCCGTGCCGTCTATCCCGAACTTGCTTGTAGCCTCCCCGATGGCGGACCCAGCAAACGTGAGCTATGCCCCGGAAAAGAGAGCACATATACATTCCTGGAGAATGTCCTTCTGGAGGTCTTTGAGGTAT
>JAFNUH010000154.1 GCA_017384185.1 Alistipes sp. | reverse complement strand
TGTTCCGCGTGCGCAATAAGAAGGAGAACTTCTACTGCTACTCGGAGGAGGAGCGCCAGAAGGCTGTTAAGAAGTGTGGTGCCTCAGCCGAGATTACACGATTCAAAGGTTTGGGTGAGATCTCGCCCGACGAGTTTAAGGAGCTTATCGGCGAGAATATGCGTTTGGATAAGGTGCGTATGACCAAGGATGACCCCATCAGCGATATGCTGGAGTTCTATATGGGTAAGAATACCCCCGACCGTCAGGGGTTCATCATCAATAACCTACGCATAGAGGAGGATTTGGTCGATGAGGCTATCGCATAGCCGCAAATGTTGCTAACCGAAAGTTAAAAATGAAAAATCTACCATAGATGGCAGAGGATAAAGATATAATCGAAAATCAGAGCGTGGATTCGTTTGGCGAGACCGATATGGGTGCCGACGATGTGGCGCAGGGTGTTGTGAGCGGAAAGTTCAACCGTCTTTTTGGAGAGGATGGTAGCGTGCGCAAACTTACAGGTATGTACAAGAACTGGTTCTTGGACTACGCTTCGTATGTTATCTTGGAGCGTGCTGTGCCGCACGTTGAGGATGGCTTGAAGCCCGTACAGCGTCGTATCCTGCACGCAATGAAGTGTTGTGACGATGGTCGTTACAACAAGGTGGCAAATATCGTTGGTCAGGCTATGCAGTACCACCCGCACGGTGATGCCTCAATCAAGGATGCGTTGGTGCAGTTGGGCCAGAAAGATTTGCTAATCGATTGCCAGGGTAACTGGGGTAACATCCTGACGGGTGACGAGGCAGCTGCGGCACGATATATCGAGGCTCGTTTGTCTAAGTTCGCTTTGGATGTTGTTTTCAATAAGAAGACAACCGAGTGGATGCGCTCATACGATGGTCGTAACGAGGAGCCTGTAACGTTGCCTATCAAATTCCCGTTGCTCTTGGCGCAGGGAACAGAGGGTATCGCCGTAGGTTTGGCATCGAAGATTTTGCCTCACAACTTCAATGAACTTATCTCGGCTTGTATAGCCCATCTTCGGGGCGAGGATTTCCAACTCTTGCCCGACTTCCCGACGGGAGGCTTAATGGATGCGAGTCGCTATAACGACGGTCTGCGTGGCGGAGCGGTAAAGGTTCGTGCCCGCATATCGAAGGTGGATAAGCGTACGTTGGTAATCACCGAGATTCCATTCTCAACCACCTCGGAGTCGATTAAGGAGTCAATTATCAAGGCTAACGAGAAGGGTAAGATTAAGATTAAGAAGGTTGATGACTTGACGGCTGACAAGGTGGAGATTGTTATTCACGTCGCCAACGATGAGTCGTCGGATAAGACTATCGATGCACTCTACGCCTTCACTTCGTGCGAGGTATCTATCTCGCCCAACTCGTGCGTTATTATCGACGAGAAGCCCTGCTTTATGGGTGTTAAGGAGATTTTGCGCCGCTCGGCTGACCATACACGTTCGCTGTTGGGTCTTGAGTTGCAGATTCGCCTCGGCGAGTTGAATGAGGCTTGGCACGCAGCATCGTTGGAGCGTATCTTCATTGAGAATAAACTTTACCAACTTATCGAGGGTTGTCGTACACGTGAGGCTGCATATGAGGCGGTGGATAAGGGATTGGAGCCATTTAAGAAGCGCCTGCGTCGTGAGGTTACGATGGAGGATGTACAGCGCTTGACAGAACTTAAGTTCATCCGCATCTCTCGCTATGATACCGAGAAGGCTGATAACGAGATTAAGCGCATAGAGGAGGATATCAAGTCAACGCAGTACGATATTGACCACTTGACAGATTACGCTATTGCATACTATGAGCGTATCCGTGATAAGTATGGCAAGGGTCGTGACCGCCGTACCGAGATACGTGAGTTCGATGCTATTGAGGCTACGAAGGTGGCTGTGACAAATGCAAAATTGTATGTAGACCGTGCCGAGGGATTCTTTGGCATTGGTAAGAGTATGAAGGATGCAGAGTTTGTATGCGATTGTAGCGATATTGACGATGTGATTGTAATCCTGAAGGATGGTCGCTACGTCATCACCAAGGTTAGTGACAAGGCATTCTTCGATAAAAATATCTACTACATCGGAGTATTTAAGCGTAACGACGAGCGCACTATCTATAACATCCTCTACCGTGATGGGCGTGGTGGTGCGATTATGATGAAGCGTTGCGCCATAAAGAGTATTACTCGTGACAAGGAGTATGATTTAACTAAGGGTACACCCAAGAGTGAGATTCTATATATGTCGGTTAACCCCAACGGTGAGGCAGAGGTGCTGAAGATATATTTCCGTCCTCGTCCTCGTCTGAAGCGAGTTATCTCGGAGTTGGATTTCTCTACGGTATCTATCAAGGGTCGTCAGAGCCAGGGTAATCTCTTCTCACGTTATGGCATCCACAAGATTGTACTCAAGGAGCGAGGTACATCTACGCTCGGAGGTCAGAATATATGGTTCGACGAGGATGTACGTCGTCTGAATACCGATGGTCGAGGTCTGCTTATTGGCGAGTTTAAGGGCGATGATAAGTTGGTAGTGTGGACTTCGAAATATATGTACTACATCACAGGCTTTGGCGTCGAGCAGCACTTCCCCGATGAGACGGTGCGTGTTGAGCGATATGTTCCGGGTAAGGTGTATAGCGTATGTTACTTCGATAAGGAGCAGAACTACTACTATATGAAGCGCTTCCAGCTGGAGTTGAGCGAGAAGATGCAGTCGTTCCTCGATGATGAGGGTACGATGGAGTTTGTCGCTATGACATCGGTTGAGGGTGCTACGCTTAAGGTTGAGTATGCCGGAGCGCACGCTATGCGTCCTGCCGACGAGGTGGATGTCGATTCATTTATCGGCGTTAAGAGCCACCGTGCTAAGGGTAAGCGAATTACGACATATCAGGTAGCGTCGTTGACATTCATCGAGCCAGAGCCAGCCGAGGAGCCAGATGCTACGGATGAGGATGTTGCGGATGATATTCTGGATGTTGATTTGGATAGCGTAGGCGATGTAGATGTCGAGAGCGATGTTCAGCCTACGGTTGCTGATGATGAGCCGGTTATAATGCTCGACTCGGAGCAGTTAAATCTGTTTTAGTGATGAAGAAGATTTTTCTGATAGGGTATATGGGTTGCGGTAAGAGCTCGCTTGGTCGCAAGTTGGCAAAGGCGGGTGGTATGGAGTTTATGGATATGGACTCCATAATCGAGCAGCGTGAAGGCGCATCGATAAGTGATATATTCTACTATCAGGGAGAGGAGTATTTCCGTGCTGCCGAGCGGGCCTTGATTGAGGAGCTGGGTGCGGCGGAAGGCGATATGGTTATCTCAACGGGAGGTGGAGCGCCTGCGTGGGAGGATAATATGGAGCGAATGAATACTCTCGGTGCCACCGTTTATCTTCGTCGTACGGCGGTGCAGATTGCATCACGTCTTAGTCCTCACGGACGCCAGAAACGCCCTAAGTTGCGTGGTCTGAATGATGAGGAGCTGGTGGCATTTATGACTGCAAATATGGCAGAGCGAGAGCCTTTCTACTCAAAGGCGAAGCACTGCATAGATTGTGCGCAGATGAGCGATGTGGAGATAATTGAGCATATATTACAGATAGTTAAGCAAAATGAATAATCGACCCATTGGTGTATATGATTCCGGCTTTGGCGGTTTGTCGGTGTGGCGTGAGCTACACCGTGCTTTGCCTTGTGAATCGTTGATATATCTGGGTGATGGCAAGAATTGTCCCTACGGCTCGCTTCCGAAGCAGCGCATCACGGAGTTGGCGGAGGCAGCCGTGCGTGACCTCGTTGAAAGGGGTTGTAAGATGGTTGTTGTGGCGTGTAATACGGCAACGGCTGCGGCTATCTCGCATCTAAGGGCAACATTCGATATACCTATCGTCGGTCTTGAGCCTGCTGTAAAACCAGCTTGTGCAATGACTCGTAGTAAGGTGGTGGGCGTAATAGCTACCGAGCGTAGTCTTAAGGGCGAGAAGTTTCTCTCGACGGTTGAACGTTATGGTCAAGGTGTTGAGGTTATAAAGGCGGTAGGCGAGGGTTTTGTTGAATCTGTCGAAAATAATGAGGAGGATACTCCTGCAACTGAGCAGATTGTGCGCCGTGTTGTGGAGCCTATCATCGAACGTGGTGCTGATGTGATAGTCTTGGGGTGTACGCACTACCCATTTCTGCGAGATGTTATCGCTCGTGTTGTCGGTGAGCGTGATGTCGCTATCATTGATTCTGGTGCGGCAGTCGAGAAGCGTGTTGAGAGCCTGCTCGATGAGTATGGTCTGCGTGCTTCGCAGGATAATGTTGCTCGGATAGAGTTTATCACCTATGCCGATAATAAGTACGGTCAGCGTCTGAGGGATAAAGCTCTGGAGAGTTTATAATTGAGTAGTTGAAGATTTATCTATATGTTATGGGCGATGCCCACTTTCAATTAGAGATTTATGGCTAAAGAGAAAAAGAATAGTAAAGCGAAGAGTCAACCAATATCGGTCGTGGCACCTAACGACAATATGTCGTGGATGTCGGGTTTCTTGATGCTTATAGTTGGTATCTTTTCGCTGGTGTCAGTAATATCACACTTTATACATTGGTCGTCGGATCTGTCGGCTCTGCGTAATGTGCCAGAGTTGTCGGGTACTAACATCGAGTTTGAGAATGTATGTAGCAGCATTGGTGCTACGGTTGCTTACTGGATGGTCGATTGCTCGTTTGGTGTCTTCGGTATAATCATCCCTATTGTTATTACTATTCTCGGCTGGCGTATATTTCGTAAGAAGTCGTTGCATCTCAACCACTTTGCGTTGAGTGCTGCTCTGTTGCTTATCGTAGGCTCGCTTACGATGGGTCTTGTGGCTAATCGTTTTGGCGTAAGATACGATATTGGTGGCGAGCTGGGTCAGGCGTGCGCTAAGGATTTGGCTGATGCTTTAGGTCTGTTTGGTGCTTCGTTGGTACTGCTTGCTGGCTGGATTTTTACGGGCGTATTTATCAACCATAATTTCCGTCGCATTGTAGATAGTATTGGCGATGGCGTGGAGAAGCAGGGCGGACGTGTGAAACGTGCCGTTGAGGATGCAATTGTAAATCGTAAGACAGATGTGGTTGTAGCAGAAGAGGAGCCGACACCAGTGGAGGAGAAGCCAGTGCCTTCGGTTGCAGAACCTACACCTTCGGTTACAGAGCCTGCAATTATACCTCCCGCAGAGCCAAAATATCCTACTACAATGGCGGAGCCTAAGCGTGAGGAGCCTGCGCCACGACTTACGATGAATGAGTTTTTGGCAGAGAAACGTGAGCAGGAGATTGGTCATCCCGATTTTATAGGAACAAAACCGTTGGATGATGAGGATTTTTATGTTGAGAATACGTCAAAGAGCGAGAGTATTACAGCTATCACCACTGACTATGAGCCGCAGTTTGAGGGCGATTTTGTGGTTATGCCAAGTGCTGGTGCTGTGCCCAATGAGATAGATGTTGAGGCATTGCTGGCAAAGGAGAAGGAGCAAGAGCAGCAACAAATCGAGCAGTCGCTCGAGCAGGATGGTTTTGCTGTTGTTCCTAAGAGTAGCGGTAATACTACGCAGACAACAGTTGTAGATGATACTCCGCAGAGTGTGGAGATACCTTCGCAGCCGATAATGCCGGAGGATGATTTTTATGTAGAGTCTAAAATGCCTGCTAAGAGCGTAGAGACTCCTGCCGATGACCATATTGTGGTGAAGGTGCGTGAGAATGAGGTGCGCCAGCTCCCCGAGGAGGAGATGTGCTCTGAACTGTACGACCCGCTGCGAGATTTGGAGTCGTATAAGAAACCTTATGTTTCGCTTTTGGAGGATTATCAGTCTCCGCATAAGGTGAGCGATGCCGAGATTTACGATAATAAGTGTCGTATCCAGGAGACTCTGAAGTACTTCGGTATTCCTATTGTAGATATTCAGGCTACCGTAGGTCCTACGGTTACGCTCTACGAGATTGTTCAGGCACAGGGCGTTAAAATATCTAAGGTGCAGGGTCTTGAGAAAGATATTGCACAGAGTCTGCGTGCACAGGGTATTCGTATTATCGCCCCTATTCCCGGTCGTGGTACTATCGGTATTGAGGTGCCTAACCGTGATAAGCAGATTGTTTCGATGT
>JAFNUH010000153.1 GCA_017384185.1 Alistipes sp. | reverse complement strand
GGTATCCTCGTACCTCCCCCCTTGCGTTTCGACATCCTCGAGGAGATCGAGAAGCAGTTGCCCGGTTTCCCCATCGTTCTCCACGGTTCATCATCAGTTCCCCAGGAGTACGTGAAGATCATCAACACTCACGGTGGTGCTTTGAAGGATGCAGTAGGTATTCCCGAGGAGGAGTTGCGTAAGGCTGCTAAGTCTGCAGTTTGCAAGATTAACATCGACTCTGACGGTCGTTTGGCAATGACTGCTATGGTTCGTAAGATCTTCGTTGACAATCCTGCTGAGTTCGATCCCCGTAAGTACTTGGGTCCCGCACGTGAGGAGTTGAAGAAGCTCTACAAGCACAAGTGCGAGAACGTTCTCGGTTCTGCTGGTACAGTTGAGTAATCGTTGAAATTCTCTAACAAGGCTCTTTTGGCATCTGGCTTGTCCTCAAAATCCTCACATACGCCAAGTATGCTCCGGTTTTTCGGACTGCGACCAGCTTCAAAATAGCTCTTGTTATAAAATTTCAATCAAATAAAAAAGGCGACCTTCGGGCCGCCTTTTTTATGTATATACCTCAGAAAATTATACCTTATATATATAACATCGAAAATACTGTAACCACAAACCCACCGACGTATGCTGCAAAGAGTTGCAGGCTGCGGTGACGACCCAGATAGAGGCGTGCCGTTGCCAATAGACCCGAGACGAGGAGTGTACCTATCAATACCCAAAAGAGAGTCTGCTCGCCCGCAATATTGAGCATAGTGAAGAATGCCGTAGCTGCTCCCATAGCTGTCAGATGAGTGCTTATGCGTCGTGTGAAGAGCAACATCACAAGGCAGTAGATGTTACACATAACGCCCGCAACGGCAATCTTGCGGAATAGCTCCAGCGACGGAGCCTTCATCATCGTAAAGGCATAGAGTGCATAACATATAATTCCCACAACCATTATCACCACAGGGCGGTAGCGGCGGGGTAGCTCGTGACCACGCAGTCGGTGAAGGCGCCTGAGTAGTGCCACCGTAAGTATTGGCAATATTGCAGAGTAGAGCGCTATTGCCCAAAGCAGATACAACTGCAGGCGTAGCGGATAGTAGTGATAGACCGTGCCCGTAACCATCAGCATACCAATGGCGTAGATGGGTACAAAACAGGGGTGGAGTATTATAGATAATATCTTAGCTAATTGTTTCATCTGTAAATGGTTGGCGGTGCCAATCTGGATTATATCTGTTTGCGAAGACGTGCTACGGGGATGTCTAACATCTCACGATACTTTGCGACCGTGCGGCGTGCTATGCAGTAACCCTTAGCGTTGAGGATGTTCATCAGCGTCTCGTCCGTCAGCGGGTGGCGTTTGTCCTCCTCGTCAATACAGTTTTGCAGAATGTTCTTTATCTCGTAGCTCGATACCGTCTCGCCACTCTCGGTCTGCATAGCCTCCGAGAAGAGCGATTTGAGCAGGATGATGCCGAAGTGTGTCTGCGCATATTTACTATTTACCACACGTGAGATGGTCGATACATCCAGCCCCGTGCGGTCGGCTATATCCTTGAGAATCATCGGGCGGAGCTTACTCTTGTCGCCATCTTTGAAGTACTCCTGCTGGAAGTTGAGTATCTCCTGCATTGTGCGCATAAGCGTGTCGTGACGCTGCTTGATAGCCGAGATAAACCACTTTGCCGAGTCAATCTTACTCTTCACAAACTGCACAGCCTCCTTGTTCTTCTCCGATACGACACCATCCGAGGTCACCATATCACGCATCATATCTACGTAGCGGCGGTTAATCTTTATATCGGGGATGTTGTACGAGTTGAGCGACAAATCGAACCGCCCATCGTG
>JAFNUH010000152.1 GCA_017384185.1 Alistipes sp. | reverse complement strand
TCCTTACCGATGTTGAAGAAACGGTAAACCTTCAAACGCCACGGCTGATGCACTTGAAAATATAAGCAAACAGTTTTCATTATATTGTGTTTTTATTATTTTGCAGATTCGTTAATAGCGTCTTGGTAAATGGTCTTAATCTTAGCAGCAGCATTGTTCCACTTAAGACCAGTAACCTCCTCGAGACCCTTCTCGGCGAACATCTTCGACAAGGCAGGATACTTCACAAAGCCATAGATGGCGTCAGCCATAGCATCAACATCCCAGTAGTCAACCTTAACAGCGTAGTCCAAAACCTCGGCTACACCACTCTGCTTAGAGATGATTGAGGGAACGTTTGCACGCATAGCCTCCAACGGAGAGATACCAAAAGGCTCAGATACCGAAGGCATAATATATACGTCAGAGAGCTGGAACATCTTGTGTACATCGTCACCCTTCAAGAAACCTGTGAAGTGGAAACGGTCAGCGATACCCAAACGAGCTACACGACGAATAACGTGGTTCATCATATCGCCCGAACCAGCCATTACGAAACGTACGTTAGGAACACGCTTCAACACCTTAGCAGCAGCCTCAACAAAGTAGTCGGGACCCTTCTGGAAGGTGATACGACCCAAGAAAGTGATAATCTTATCATCTACACCACGCTCGGGAACCTCATTCTCCTTCTCTGCGAAACGTACGGCGTTGTGAACCGTAACGACACGCTCTGCGGGGATGTTATACTTCTCGATAACGATATTACGTGTAAGGTTAGATACCGCAATAACTCTATCGGCAGCAGCCATACCAGCACGCTCAATCTCGTAAACACGTGTATCGATATTGTCGCTCGACGAGCGGTCAAACGATGTTGCGTGCATATGCACTACCAGGGGCTTACCAGATACACGCTTTGCAGCGATACCTGCGAAATATGTAAGCCAGTCGTGTGCGTGGATAACGTCGAACTGACCCTCCAACTGGCGAGCCACCTCGGCTGCTACAACTGCATAACGTGCAACCTCCTCCATAAGGTTTGCACCATACTTACCTGAGAAGGTGTAACGCTGCGTCCAGCTATCACCCTCACGCTCCCAGAACTTCTTACCCGTGCGCTCGTAGCCCTCACGGTATGTCTCAAACTCCTCGGGAGAGATATAGGGAACCATATTCGAGTCGATATGAATGAACGAAATCTTTCGCATAATATCGTCAGCACCCTCAATCTTCGAGTCACAGTAACGTGCCTCTACATCGCTGGCATTAACGACCTTTACGAAACGCTCATCCTCATCGCCCGAAGCACGAGGCATCACAAAGATAACCTCCACGTCGTTGCGTGCCAGACCTCGGGTCATACCGTAACAAGCCGTACCCAAGCCACCGGCAATATGAGGCGGGAACTCCCAGCCAAACATTAATACTCTCATCCTATTATCTTTTTATCTATTTCTTCTTGCGTACACACTTCTTCTTGGGTGCCTCAGCCTCGGCAGTAGCCTGTGACTCGGCAACCTTCTTATCAGCTGTCTTCTTCGCAGCGCACTTCTTTGCTGCGGGCTTCTTCTCAGCGGGCTTACGCCACTGGTCAGCCAACATACTGATATAGAGCAAACCACCTACGCTGGTAGCCTGTGACAAACAGCCGTGAGCCTTGAACGGGGGATCACCCTCAAAGCACTCGCTCACTGAACCGATGCACGATGTCTGAATCTCCTCGTCGAAACCTGCCAACAACTCCTCTGCATCTGCCAAGAAACGCTCGCCTGCGATAGCAAAGCAAGTCTTCACGTAGAACATCAAAGGCCATACCCAGCTTGCGCCATTGTGGCTTGCCAAATCCTGAGAACGCTGATCCTCAGCATATGAGGGCTGGTAGTTCGGGTTACGAGGTGAGAGAGAACGGATACCACGCTTAGTTACAAGGTGCTGGCGAACAACGCCAAGCACATCCATTATCTGCTCATCGTTGAGCATTGTATAATCCAAAGCACAAGCCACAAGCATATTTGAGCGACGGAAATCGTTGGTCTCGTAGTCGTTTACATAGTCTGCGAGGTAACCCTCCTTCAACCAGAACTTCTCGATGAACGACTCCTTAGTCTTAGCGGGCACCTCTGCCCAAGCCTCAACGAAAGCCTTATCCTTATACTTGCGAGCCAATGCCAATGTATAGCTTACTGCATTGTACCACAATGCCTGAATCTCTACTGCATATCCTGCACGCTGAGCTACGGGCTTGCCATCAACCTTAGTATCCATCCAAGTGAGGCACTCGCCATCGGCAGCAGCCCATACAAGACCATTGTCGTGCATCTTAACCTTCTCGCCGAAACCACGACGGTAAGCCTCAAGCACGGCCTTCATAGCCTCGCCATAGCGCTCCCAAAGCTTCTTAGCGGTGATATGCTTCTCGAGATTCTGCAATGTCCAGAAGAACCACAACGGTGCATCCGCTGCAACCCAAGCCGAAGCTGAGCCTGCGAAATCACCATTCTGCATCTGCGATACCATAGTATCCAATACATCCAAGCAGTCCTCCTTATAATTCTGCTCCAAAACGATACCAGGAAGTGAGATAAATGTATCACGACCTACGGTACCATACCAGGGATAACCTGCAATCATCTCAGTGCGACCACCTGGGCGACGTACCACGAACTGACGTGCAGAGTGGTGCAGACAGCTCAAGAAATCAATCTTGTGAGTACGACGTGCGATAGATGCCTCATAAATCTGTGAGATTGTCTCACCTGAAGCCATCTCGTCGGTAGCTGCTGAGAAGATGATGCTCTCGCCCTTCTTGATAGGCATCTCGAAGTAACCTGTTGTGAGCAGATCCTCGTAGCCATCGTAGCCACGCTTAATCTCCTCGGGATACTCGAAACCATAGTACCAATCGGGAGCTGCAACGAACTCTGCATCAGCCTTGTTAGTCTGAAGATAGAGCCAGGGGTAACCCTCGTAGAGCTTGCACTTAACACCGCCCTGGATAGGATATGAGCGACCGTTAGCCTCCATATTTGCCTTCGACAACGAGTGCTTGTTGCGGAACGCAAAGAAGGGGCGAAGACGCAATGTTGTATCCGAGTGGGCATCGACAAGCGTGTAGCGAATCATCAACTGAGTACGCTTGTGAATCCAAAGCAACTCTTTACGAAGAACTACGCCACCGACACGATATGTGATTGTGGGCGTGGGAGTATACTTAAAATCTGTGATGTACTTATGGCCTCGAGGCTCATACACGCCCTTAAAACGATGCAAGGCCAAATTAAACGATTGGTCGTGCTGAATGATTGTCTCGTCGAGAGATGAAAGCAATACGTATGCCTCATCGGTCTCGTCAATCGGGGCGACCATCAAGCCGTGGTACTTACGAGTGTTGCAACACACGATAGTGGTGCTCATATAACCGCCCTTACGGTCGGTAGCGAGCATCTCACGCTGAAGCGAATACTCCAAGTTACCCAATTCACTCTTGTCAAATGTTAGTGCCGACATATTATTGTTATTGAAAAATTATTTATCTCTTGTAAAATTAATAAAAAATTCGGGGAATGTCCAAATTTTTTATCCACATTTTGCATAACGACCGAAAAACATTATAAAACGGTCGATTGGGCAGGTTATCCCTGCCCATCAACCATATTATAATCTCGGGTTATGCCCACTTAACCAACGCAAAGTCCATACGGTGGGGCAAGCGGTCATTCTTAGGATAAACACGCAATGCCACATCGAAGCTACCTGTACGTGAGGGAGTGTAGTCGATTGAGTAAGTAACAACGTTACCCTCAACGCTCTTAATCTCAAGAGCATTTGTAGATACAACCTCTACTGAGCCACCAGCCTCAATCTGCTTAGCTACAACCAACTCAACGCCAACATCCTCAGTATTGAGGTTAGCGATGTCGAGTGTAACCTCATAGAGATACTTCTTGTCAACGAAGATTGCCTCGTTGTCCAACTCTACACGCTGAACGTTGAGAATCTTAACATCGTCCCAAGCAGCTGATACCTTACGCTTCCAAGCAGCCATCTCACGAGCCATACGATAGTTATTCTCAACCATCTCAGCCTTGCGAACAGCCAACTTGTTATAGAAACGATCCTCGTAGTCAACCAACTGACGGTTCATTGTGAAGTTAGAAGCGATGTCTGCAACGCACTTCTTAACTGCACCTACCCAGCGGTGAGGAATACCATCCTCGTCACGGTCGTAATACATAGGTACAATCTGATCCTCGATAGTGTTGTAGATCATCTCGGCGTCGAGCTCGTTCTGGAAGTTCTGGTCTGCGAATGAACGCTCCATAGGAAGCATCCAACCAGCACCCTCCTTGTAGCCCTCTACCCACCAACCGTCGAGTACAGAGAACTGCATAACACCGTTCATAACACACTTCTCACCCGAAGTACCTGATGCCTCCAAAGGACGTGTCGGAGTATTCAACCAAACGTCAACACCCTGAACCATACGGCGAGCCAACTCCATATCGTAGTTCTGCAAGAAGATAATCTTACCCAAGAACTCAGGCATCTTAGATACCTCAACGATACGCTTAATCAAATCCTGACCAGGAATATCGTGCGGGTGAGCCTTACCTGCGAAGATGAACTGTACGGGACGCTCCTTATTGTTAACCAATGCCGACAAACGCTCCAAGTTAGTGAACAACAAGTGTGCACGCTTGTAAGTAGCGAAACGACGAGCAAAACCGATAGTCAATACGTCGGGACGTACGCGCTCTGCAATCTGTACCATCTGACGAGGTGAGTCGTAACGAACCTGTGCGGGGTCGCTGTAACGCTGGCGGATGTGGTTGATAAGGCGAGTCTTGAGGGCCATACGCTCCTGCCACAACTCGGCATCGTCAATCTTGTGTACACCCTGCCACTCGGGGATGTTATAAACGTGAGAGTTGAAGCCCTTCGGGAAGTAACGCTCGTAGAGGCGGCGCAAGTTCGATGCAATCCAAGTGGGGAAGTGAACACCGTTTGTAACGTAGCCGATATGCAACTCGTTCTTGAAGTAGCCAGGCCACATATTGCCCAAAATCTCCTTAGATACCTCACCGTGCAACCAAGATACACCATTAACCTCCTGTGAAAGGTTACAAGCCAATACTGACATTGAGAAGCGCTCGTTCATATCGTTGGGGTTAGTCTTACCCAAGTTGATGAACTGCTCCCAAGTGATACCCAATACATCGGGGTAGTGCGACATATACTGACGCATCATAGACTCGGGGAACGCATCGTGACCTGCGGGCACGGGAGTATGTGTAGTAAAGAGCGATGATGCACGTACAACCTCCAAAGCCTCAGAGAATGACAAACGCTTCTTTGAGATGAAGTTACGGATACGCTCGATACCGATGAATGCAGCGTGGCCCTCGTTGCAGTGGTAAACCTCCTGCTTGATGCCCATCTTTGCGAGGGCGCGGATACCACCGACGCCGAGCAAGAGCTCCTGCTTCAAACGGTTCTCCCAGTCACCACCGTAGAGGTAGTATGTAATCTGACGATCCTCGTCGCGGT
>JAFNUH010000151.1 GCA_017384185.1 Alistipes sp. | reverse complement strand
GATGTACTACCTTCGCAGACGAGCAAAGGAAAGGGGCGAATGACGGAATCGGGAAACTCATATATCGCAGATTGATGATAGACCAATTTCAAATATTACCCTACAATAATGAAAATTGCACCACCTTTTTGCTCGTTCATAAAAAAGTTGTACCTTTGTGTATTAGGAGTTATCTCATTGGTGCAAAACAATAAAGAACTCTGAAATAAGAACGGTTGCCATCTCGTTACCTAATTTCCATGCAACCCGAATAACCGTTTAATTCTAAGATAATTGCAAATTCTGCGATTTTTTCACAAAAAAAAGAGAATCCGAAAGTTCGAATTCTCCTAAAATTACAAAATAATACTTGTCGTCTGTTACTCGTCTTCATCCTCCATTGAAGAGTCCTGAATCTCGTCAGCGCCCTTCAACTCGTCATCGCCGTAGAAGTCGTCGTCCATACCCTCATCGGTCGAGTCGTCAATCTTCACGTCAATCTTCACGAGGTACGAAATCTCCTCGGTCTCGTAGGGAATTACATAGAAAAAGTCTCCGTTGGGTTTATCAATACGAGTCATCACATCAGCAAAACCACGAGGATAGAGTGCCTTAACCTCATCCTGCTGTTCTGTTGTGAGGTTATTAAAACTTGTTACAAGTCGTTTCTTAGTGTTATTTTGTGCCATATTTACCGAAATTTTCTGCAAGTATAAGCAAAATTTACATATCCGACCAAATATTGATATTTTTTTTGCATTTTTTTTATTTTTCGCCGTTGTTACAAACAAAATATGTACCTTTACAACTCAATTTACCTATAAGTATGAGTGCTGAGATAAGAATCAAGGAGTTACGTGAACGACTCAACTACCTCAACTATAAATATTACGTTGAGGCACAACCCATAGCTACGGACTATGAGTTCGATATGTTGTTGCGTGAACTGCAAGATTTAGAGGCACTTCACCCCGAATTTGACGACCCTAACTCGCCTACTCGCCGTGTGGGTAGCGATTTGACCAACGCATTCCGCAGCGTTCAGCACGCCTACCCTATGCTCTCGCTCTCGAACACCTATTCGCCCGATGAGCTTCACGAGTGGATTGACAAGACGCAGCGTGAGGTCGGCGACGAGGTTGAATTGGACTGCGAGCTGAAGTATGACGGAACAGCTATATCGCTCACATACGAGAATGACCGACTGGTTCGTGCCGTCACACGAGGCGATGGTACGCAGGGTGACGATGTGACCGAGAATGTGCGCACCATAAAGTGTATCCCGTTGGAACTACAAGCACCCAGCGGGCTACCATCGTTTGAGGTACGAGGAGAGATTTTTATGACCTACACCACCTTCGACCGCCTGAACAAAGAGCGTGAGGAGGCTGGTGAGCAGCTCTTCGCCAACCCTCGCAATGCGGCAGCCGGCACACTAAAGCTACAACAGTCGAAAATCGTAGCCAAGCGTAATTTGCAATTCACCGCATATCAACTTGAGGGACGTGATTTGCCCTTTGCATCGCACTCGCAGAGTATGGATGCCCTGCGCCGTTGGGGCTTTCCCGTATCATCGGCAACCCTCGTTAGCAAGAGTAAGGAGGATGTAGATAATTATATCGCTCGCTGGAACGACGAGCGAAATGAGATAGCAATGCCTATCGATGGCGTTGTAATAAAGGTTAACAGCTATGCCGCACGCCGTGCGTTGGGTCGCACGTCGAAAGCACCGAAGTGGGCTGTGGCATATAAGTTCAAGGCGGAGCAGGCTCTAACGCAACTCCAGAGCGTAACATTCCAGGTAGGTCGTACGGGCGCTATTACACCCGTTGCCAACCTCGCCCCCGTTCATCTTGCAGGCACAACCGTAAAGCGTGCTACGCTTCACAATGCCGACCAGATAGAGGCTCTTGACTTGCGTATAGGCGATATGGTATATGTCGAGAAGGGCGGAGAGATTATCCCCAAGGTTACGGGCGTTGAGCTTAGCGAGCGTCCTGCGGATAGTCGTCCGTTGGAGTATATCACCACCTGCCCTGAGTGCGGTACTGAACTGGTACGCTACGAGGGCGAAGCAAAGCACTACTGCCCCAACCAAAGTGGCTGCCGTCCGCAGATTTTGGGACGAATAATTCACTTCATACGCCGCAAGGCTATGAATATCGAGACATTGGGCGAGGAGACCGTGGAGCTACTGTTTGATAGCGGACTTATCAACTGCGTAGCAGATATATACGACTTACGTGCCGAGCAGTTAGCCGTCCTGCCACGTTTGGGCGAGAAGTCGGCAGCAAACATAATACAGAGCATACGCACATCTACTCAGGTGCCATTCCACCGTGTACTCTTTGCATTGGGAATCCGCTTCGTGGGCGAGACCACTGCTAAATATTTGGCAGCGCACTTCCGCTCGATGGATGCCGTGATGGCTGCCACACGTGAGGAGCTTCTTGAGACTGAGGAGATCGGCGGAAAGATTGCAGATGCCATTATCGACTACCTCGCCGATGAGCAGAATCGCACCATTATTGAGCGTCTGCGCAAAGCTGGTCTGCAGTTCGAGACGGAGCAGAAGAGTACGCTCTCGGAGTCGTTAGCAGGACTCAGCTTCGTTATCTCAGGCACATTTGCCGACCACTCTCGTGACGAGCTCAAGGCTATGATTGAAGCTCACGGAGGAAAGAACCTCGCTGCCGTTTCGTCAAACACCTCGTACCTGCTGGCTGGCGACAAGATAGGTCCTTCAAAGTTGCAGAAGGCAAATAAATTGGGCGTAAAGATTATCTCCGAGCAGGAGTTTATAGCGATGATTGGTGGCGATAATTTCAACAACGAAACCACTCCAGAACAACCCTCCGAGGAGACAAAAGCAGAGCCAATTCCCATCCAAGGCTCACTATTTTAACTAAAAACAAAAGAACTGAATAGATATGAAACGACACAAACTTAGCGGCGTAGGAGCTGCTATCATAACACCCTTTAAGAGCGACTTCTCAATTGATTGGGACGCTTTGGCTCATATG
>JAFNUH010000150.1 GCA_017384185.1 Alistipes sp. | reverse complement strand
CCTTGGCTTGCCGAAAATTTGCGGTCAAATGCGAGGTACATAATGGGTCGCCACCATAGAATTATACCTACAACGCAAAGTAAGGTGAATATGCCTAACGCAATAATATCCTGCGTAGTAACAGTTACTATGCTTCCGAACATATAACTCGCCAAATCGCCCGAAGTGTATCCAGGAGTAAGGCTCATAAATAGCGCTCCGATAGCCATTCCGATGGACCAAATTATTCCTATCGCTGAGTCCTCACGAATCTTGCCTTTGTCACTCGCCCACTCAATTCCCATCGCCGACAATACGGCGAAAATCATTGCTCCGCCGATGGGGTTTACGCCAGCGTAAAGCGCTATTCCCAATCCACCAAATGATGCGTGCGTGATGCCTCCGCACAAAAATACCATTCGTCGGGCGACGACATACGTGCCAACTATTCCGCAGGTGATGCCTGCGAATATAGCGGCAAGTAGAGCGTTTGCCAGATATTGGTATTCGAATATGTTGTGAAAAAACTCCATTCCTACACAATAAAAACGTACAAAATTAATTTAATTATTGTATTGCATCAAAACTTTTTTCCGATTACGACAAGTTTTTATAACTTCGCATTACAATTTCGATTAAATTTTCGATTATGAAACGTCGAGTAAGTTTCCATACATTGGGCTGCAAGCTCAATTTTTCTGAGAGTTCAACCATCGCTCGCCAATTCGAGGAGGGCGGTTTTGAACGTGTTGGCGCTAACGAGCCAGCAGATATTTGTGTTATTAATAGTTGCTCGGTGACCGAGCACGCCGATAAGAAGTGCCGCAATATAATACGAAAGTTACACCGCCGTAACCCCTCGGCAATTATCGCCGTGACGGGTTGTTATGCACAGCTTAAACCGCACGAGATTGCAGCCATTGAGGGTGTGGATATTGTGTTGAGTAATAACGATAAAGGAGATTTATATAAACGAGTAGTTGAGCTTGGTGCTCGTGGCGAGGCTCAGGTTTATAGCTGCGATTGCGAAGAGATTACACGCTTCTTTGCTGCCTTCTCGACGGGTGACCGTTCACGCTCATTTTTGAAGGTGCAGGATGGCTGTGATTATAAGTGCGCATATTGTACTATCCACTATGCTCGTGGCTCAAGCCGAAATATGCCTATTGCGGAGCTTGTCGCCGAGGCGGAGAAGGTGGCTGCGGCGGGGCTGAAGGAGATTGTTATTACGGGTATTAATACTGGCGATTTCGGACGTACGACGGGTGAGAAATTTATTGATTTGTTGCGTGCGTTGAACGAGGTAGAGGGTATTGAACGTTATCGTATATCTTCTATTGAGCCAAATCTTATAACTGACGAAATTATAGAGTTTTGCGCATCGTCACCTAAATTTCAACATCACTTCCATATTCCCCTTCAGAGTGGTTCCGACCGTATCCTTGGATTGATGCGTCGTCGCTATACTTCGGCTAAGTTTGCGGACCGTATTGAGAAGGTGCGTTCGCTTATGCCTGACGCATTTATTGGTGTTGATGTGATTACGGGTTTCCCTGGCGAAACGGAGGAGAATTTCCAGGAGACATACGACTTGCTGGCTCGCCTGAAACCTTCATTTTTGCATATCTTCCCCTTCTCGGAGCGACCGGGTACGCCTGCCGTTGATATGCCCGACAAGGTGCCATCGTATATCTCTACACAACGTGTGGCTCGCCTGGAGGAGTTGAGTGATGAGTTGCACTATAATTTCTGCGCACAAGGTGTTGGAGCAGAGATGGATGTACTGTTCGAGAGTACGATGCGAGGAGGTATGATGTATGGCTATACGGGTAACTATATTCGTGTCAAAGCACCCTATCGTCGTGACTTGATTAACAAAATTTGCCGAGTTCGTTTGACGGAGATTTGCGACGACCACGACGTAATGGCTGAAATTTTGGAGTAATTTTAACGTCGATAGCGCAAAAAAGTCTGTTTTAATAAAATATTATTGCTATATTTGCATAATTAGCATAAGTATGATTTGTTATGACGGGTATTCGTAAAAGAGTAACGATAGGTTTTTTGAGTATCGTTGTTTTGCTCTTCTTTTCGGGATTGGTGTCGTTGTTCGAGCTCAACCATATGAGTCAGGATATTGATACCATTCTTGCGAGTAATCGTAAGAGTATAGCTATTTCTGAGGGTATGCTCAATGCTATCCGTGCCAATGATAGAGCAGTTGTAAGATATGCCGTATTGAGAGATACTGCGTATGTCGATTCGTGCCACCTGCGTCTGGTCGATTTGGCAGTCGAGATTGAGCAGGCTCGCCACGAGACATCTAACTCTGCCGCTTCGTTATTCGACTCACTTGATGCTTCGGCAGGTCGCCTGAGAGGCGTTTTTGAGCAGTTGCGCAAGAGCCGACAGGTTGAAAATAGTCTTCTGCCCGACTCACTATCGGGAGGCGTTGCTATGTTTGACGGTAGCAAGTGGTACGAAACGGAGTATATTCCCGTCTACAATGAGGCGTGCGACCAAATGATGAATACACTTTCGTATGCCCAAAATTCGCTTACGCCACGTGCTGAGCGTCTTAGCCGTAATGCCTATCGTGCTGTGACTCCAGTATTTATATCGTTGGTGGTGATGATTGTCATCCTGCTGATGTTCTACTACTTCATCGTTATTTATGCCCTTAATCCTATTGTCGAGATGAATAAAAGTCTTGGCGATTGGTTGCGATATAAGTTGCCGTTTATGGTCAAAACGGAGTGTCGTGACGAGCTGGAGGAGTTGAAAAACAAGATAGAGTCGGTAACAACTAACACGAAGTTATCCAAATAGTTATGCGATTTAGTGTTGTTATAAGATATATCGGAATGGTGCTGCTCGTCTTGGCGGCATTTATGCTGTTGTCGGCAGGTATATCTTATGCAAACAATGTTGATTCTTCGTACTCGCCGCTTGTAATGTCCTCGTTGTTGACGTTGCTCATTGGTTGTTTCCCGCTGATTTTTGTACCTCGTTCGGATCGTATATCGCAAAAAGAGGGATACTGCATCGTTGTCGGTGCGTGGGTTGTGGCGAGTATTGTCGGAATGTTCCCCTACCTTATGTGGGGCGGTGAGTTCTCGTTGATAAACGCCTGGTTTGAAAGCGTTTCGGGATTTACAACTACGGGAGCATCTATCCTAAACAATGTCGAGGGACTACCTCGAGGATTGCAGTTCTGGCGTATGTCAACCTGCTGGATTGGAGGTATTGGCGTTGTAATGTTTGCGTTGGTCATTCTTCCATCGATTGGTAAGAGTAAGATGATGCTTTCTCATTTTGAGCTCTCGTCGCTGGCAAAGGATAATTTCAACCTTTACCGCACGCCAACTATCGTACGTATCGTTTTGTCGGTATATATCGGTATGACGGTGGTGACTACCCTACTGCTTAAGCTCTGCGGTATGAGCTGGTTTGACTCGGTTTGTCACGCGATGTCGGCGTGTGGAACGTGTGGTTTTGGCACAAAGAATCTGAGCATTGCGTGGTTTGATTCGGCTTGGATTGAGATTGTATTGATGGTGGCGATGGCTACTTCGGGTATCCACTTCGGATTGATATTCGCAACGCTGACACGCCAGAAGAATAATATATTCAGATCGGAGATTACACGTACATACTTTTCAATCATAGGCATTGCAGCTTTGTTGATAGCTGTAAGTCTTTGGTTTGGAGATATATACCCCACTCTATTTGAGTCATTAAGAAAGGCTCTTTTCCATACAGTGTCGCTTATCACTACGTCGGGCTTTGCTACGGCTGATTGCAATACGTGGACCTCGTTTGCGGTGCTGATACTTATCTTCTGCTCGATAGTGTGTGCCTGCGCAGGATCTACGTCTGGAGGCTTGAAGATGGACCGTCTGTTGCTCGCCGTTAAGATGTTGCGTAATCGCCTTAGCTCACAGCAGCATCCCAATGCTATTATTCGTACAAAGATTGATGGCGTGCCGCAGGATAAGGAGATGCTTAATGGTGTTATGGTATATATCGTTGCATATATGATGCTCATACTTATTGGAGTATTTATCAATACCCTGTTTGGTGCCGATATGATGACAGGATTCTCATCTTCGGTGGCTTGTGTGAGTAACGTGGGTCCAGGCTTTGGCGAGGTTGGTACGATGGACAACTACTCGCATATGCCTACGGTAATTAAGGCTAACCTGACGATGCTGATGTTATTCGGTCGTCTTGAGATATTTGGATTGATTCAACTTTTCTTTATAAGATGGTGGAGATGATAAAGCGTAAATTTATCGTGTCGGGTCTTCTGTTTGCCTTTATGAGCGTCGCTACGGCGCAGGCGCAGGATGTTGTGGCACGAATACCCGAACTTGAAACAAATCAGAACTATATGTCGCTGGTGCGTAGTGATGCTCGTCTACGATTTAAGACCGACTCGCTTATGAGTGTTGTGCGTCACTTGCAGGGCGAATTGAATCGTAATGCCGAGTCACGAGACTCTCTCTCGCAGCAGCGTACGGACTCTATATCTGTCCTCTTGTCGGATATAGAGGGTGCTATATATGCTATGCGCACGCAGAAAATTAAGCTCATAGACCAGATAAATACCATCGAGCAGGAGCACGTCCTCGCATCATTGGGTAATATTGGTGAGGCGCAGGGAGCAGCAACGGCGAAGTCAATATTCTCTAATGACTATTTCCGTAAGAGTGTTGAGCAGGATAACTTCAGTGCGTTGATGAAATCTCACGCCAATGAGGCTGCGGCAAGCAACCACGCACAGGCTTATGTGAAGAACTACACCCGTATTAAGGAGTTGTATGGCAAGTATGTGCTGGCGCAAACTGAGGCTGAGGCGGAGAATATCTATACAGAGTTATCTGCCGTAATTGACGAGAATATGGTCTTGGAGCGCCAACTGACAAAGCTGTGGAGCGAGATTTACGACCAGAAGAGCTATGTATATTCCTACTTCCTTGAGAAGGAGGGGCGTGAGGATATTCTGGAGCTTACAGAGAATATGGCATCGGAGGCTCGGCAGGAGAAGTTACAGTCGATAGATAACTGTGTCTCGGAGCCGTTGGCTGACTACCGCTTGCAGAAGCCTATCGTGCTGAATTACGAGGTATATGTGGCAAAATTGTTGAACCTTACATCGGCTATCGACTCGTTGTCGAATGCCTCACGTGCCGTAAGACAGATAGATTACCGTATGCCTAAGATTGATATTGAGCGCCGTTCATTTGTCGATTATCAGGCTATTGAGTTTAGTCAGCGTAGCCCATATACGACCTCGAATCCTATACCCGCTTGCGTTG
>JAFNUH010000149.1 GCA_017384185.1 Alistipes sp. | reverse complement strand
TCGCCGTATGATGGCGGAGTCGTGGTTCCAGCTCGACGACTATGATGGTGCGGTGAAGTATATGAATGCCTATAAATCATCGGGTGGCGAGATGGGTCGTCTGGAGAACTACATTATGGGTTACTCGCTCCATCGTCAGACACTCTATGCCGATGCAATACCATATCTTCGTGGGGCGTGCGGTGCTGACGATATGTTGACGCAGAACGCTTCATACCACTTGGCAGATTGTTATCTGCGTTCAGGTGATAAGGAGAACGCTATGCACTCGTTTGCGATGGCATCGAGCGCCGCTTTCGATGGCGATATTGCCGAGGATGCGCTCTTTAACTACGGTAAGTTGCAGTATGAGTTGGGCGGTGGCGTTTTCAATGAGGCAATCAATGTCTTGAGCAAATATATTCAGTTGTATCCCCGCTCGACACGTGTTGAGGAGGCTCGCAAGCTGCTTATCGCTGCATATTACAACTCGAATAATTATGCCGAGGCATACGATGCTATCAAGAGCCTACCTAATCCCGATGGAGATGCACTGCTTGCCTTGCAGAAGATTGCATACTTCAACGGATTGGAGTCATATACGGCTGGCGAGTTGGATGAGGCTGAGGCTTCGCTCTCGGAGTCGTTGTCTGTGGGCTCTAATGCAAAGTATAACGCTCTGGCGTCGTTCTGGCTGGGCGAAATTGCCTACTCAAAGGGTAATGCGGGCGCAGCGTTACAGCGCTATCGTAACTTCATCGCTCGTGCACCAAAGACGGGTGAGGAGTATGCTATGGCACAGTATAATATGGGTTATTGCTACTTCAATAATCAGGATATGGATGCGGCATCCGAGGCTTTCGATAAGTTCTTGTCATCTCGTTCGAAGCGAGATTCATATCGTGCCGATGCCTTCAACCGTCGAGGCGATGTACACTATGCGATGCGAGAGTTTGAGGATGCTTTGATGTGCTACGACAATGCTATTTCTATTAATACTGCCGAGAGATATTATGCTCAGTATCAGCGAGCAATGACACTCGGCGTACAAAATAAGCGCAAGGAGAAGATTCAGCACCTGCAGCGCATCGTGCAGAGCAACCGTGGCGATTATGTCGATGCTGCGACGTATGAGTTGGGTAAGACATATATTGCCGATGAGCAGTATCGTGAGGCGACACGAGTTTTGGAGCGCTTCGTGGGTCAGTATCCCAATTCGCCATATCGTACGCAGGCGTTGTCAGACTTGGGTCTCTCGTATATGAACCTGGGTCAGCGTGATAAGGCTCTGCATTATTACGACCAGGTAGTGTTGTCAGCTCCCCAGTCGGCGCAGTCGAAGAGCGCTTTGCAGGGCATACGTGAGATTTATATGGAGAAGGGCGATGCCGACGCATACTTCGATTATGCACAGCGTGTGGGTCTTGAGGGCAATGTGAGCCAGATGACACGTGACTCGATGTCGTACGTTGCAGCACAGAATCTCTACCTCGCAAACAAGACACAGGAGGCAGCTGTAAGCCTTAAGAACTATCTCTCGTCATATCCTAAGGGTTATTACCGTAGCGATGCACTCTTCTACCTGAGTGACTGCTATGTGCGTGATGGTCGTGATGCGGAGGCTATTGAGACCTTGACAGAGCTCTCGGAGCAGGGGCATACTCAGTATTCGGAGCGAGTGCTCGATAAGCTCTCGTCAATGTGTTATAAGTCGGAGCGCTTTGAACAGGCGGCTAAGGCGTACCGTTCGCTCTACGATGAGGCTTCTACTTCATCAGCGAAGATTAATGCTGCTTCGGGATATGTTGCCTCGATACTAAAATATGCCGACGATGCAACTTTGGTAGCTATGGCAGATGATGTGGAGAAGATGGCAGAGGTGAGCGATGTGGCACGCCGTAAGGCTCGCTATGCCAAGGCATCTGTTTTGCAGCGTGAGGGTCGTGATGCTGACGCTCTGAGTATCTTCAAGCAGCTCTCGACGGAGGTTAAGAGTGCCGAGGGTGCTGAGGCACGTTATCGTATGATTGAGGCTGAGTATAAGGCAAAGAATTACGATAAGGCGGAGAATATGGTCTACGATTTCTCGGATAGCAAGACCCCGCAGAATTATTGGTTGGCTAAGTCGTTCATCCTTTTGGGTGACATATATATGAGCCGTGGCGATTCGTTCCAGGCTCGTGCAACATATCAGAGTGTTGTGGATGGTTATTCGCCTGCCGATGACGGTATTATCGAGGAGGCTAAGTCGAAAATCGCTAAAATGAACTAAACGATGAAGAAGATTTTATATACTGCACTTTTGCTTCTTGTGCCTTCGTTTACGTGGGCGCAGGTGTCGAAGCACGTCGAGGTGACAAAGGATTATAAGCCTACGGTTAGCCAGGCGCAGAAGTTGTCGATTATACCCGATATGACCGATACGGTGACTATGCGTCCCGATATTGATTATACCATCACCCCTCGCTCGTACGAGACGGCTCTGATGACAGAGAATTTTAAGCCCGCAACAATTACCTATTGGGACTACCATCGTGCACGCCCTCTCTATGTGCGAGCTGCGGCGGGTGTGCCGTTGCAGAGCCAGGCTGATGTCTATCTCTCTACATTCAATAAGGATAAGGGCTATGCAATGGTTTATGCCAACCATTTGGGTGACTATCGTAGCCGCTACAACCTCGAGGGTGTGAAAGTCGATAAGAACACGATGGAGATGAGCAACCGCTTTGGCGGTCGTGCCGGAGCATTTGTCGGAGCTCGTATGTTGGAGTTTGACATTGTGGGTGATATGCAGGAGCGTCATCGCTATCCCTCGACAGGTGAGCTGATTGACTTCGGTCGTGGTGCGGCGAAACTGCGTTTTGGTGATGACTTCACCGACTTGCGTCGCTGGAACTTCAATATTGAAGTTGCTGGCGGTATGTTTATCGACGATGACAGAGTCAATGACGATAATATGAACCAGTATGACCTCTCGGCAAAGTTTGCTCTGGGCAAGATGTTGGGCAAGAACGTCCTGCGCATCCACGCTGAGTATGATGGCGTGTTTGGTGCAAAGGGTCTTGAACTA
>JAFNUH010000148.1 GCA_017384185.1 Alistipes sp. | reverse complement strand
TTCTCGCTCTGCACCGTGCGTGGCGAGAGGGCAAACAGAGGGTCGGATGTGCGGTTTGCCACCGCCACCATACTCTTTTTATTTGTCATATTTTCAGTGTGTTATGTTTGTAATAGAGTCTTAGGTCAGCGCCGAGTGTGTATCGCACGCCACGAGCGTTAGCACCGTGCGTGGCGAGTCGTTGGGCTGACTGCCCGAGTCGAAGCGAAGCGAGCGAAGTCGCAGAGCCTGCTCGAAGCCGAAGCGCTCCGACCAGCCGAGCGTAAGCTCTTCGCCCGTAGCCAAAAGTATGCGGGCAGCCACGCCCTCGACGGCGGCACGCTGCAAGAAATCCTCGTCGAACCACGCCTGCGAGAGGTGCCTGTCGGAGCAGAGCGTGAGCGTGTGTTCCACGCTCACGAGTGACTCCTCGGCTGTTGCCACCTCCTCATACTTCGAGCCATCATCCATAAGCTCCACAGCCACTCCCTGCCCCGCCGTAAGCTCCTCCACGCCGACCCTGTCGCCCACCGTAAATAGCTCGGCGGCGATGATACCCCCTATGGGTTTATACTTCTTCTGGGTCATCGTAGAGGGCTTTTTACTCGACGTTGATATATGCTGTCACCAGCTCCTCGTCCAGAATCTCGCAACCGATGGCGAAGACGGCACGCTGGCGGTTCTCCATCTCGTCGGGGTTGTACCACATACGCACCTCCGAGCCGGGGCTGTCGGCAGTATTCACCGCCATCACCAAGTTACGACGGTCGGTGAAGATGATAAACTCGTTGCTGAGTGACGAGTTGCCGATGGCAGGCTCGAGGTTGATAGGAATCACGGGGAAGCCGTGGTACATCAACTGCTTGCGACCATCCTGCGTATCCTGATATGCTGCCGCACCGAACGAGTTGTCGAGGTAAGCCTCGTAGCGGTTGTAGATTGAGGGCGATACGAAGAATGCCACCTGACCCTCGTCGTACATACCCTTCAGGCGGGGGCTCGCCTCGTTGACAATCTTGCTGAAGAGCTCGGTGATGGTGTAGTCAGTGAGCTGCTCGCTGACGTCGGTCATCGAGTTGGCGATAGCGCCACTCACCACACGCTCCTGCACAATCTTCAACAGACCATCGAAGCTCGTGTAGCCCGTATTCAACGCTCCACCCTTGTCGCCCAACCAGAGGTTCATACGGATTGAGTCGGCAATCGAGCGGCGGAACAACTCAGTCTCGGCAGCCTCCAGCTCTGTGCCCGACAAATCCTCCATATTGACATCCGAGCGGTTGGTGATAAGCTCGAAGATTGTCGAGAAGTAGTCGCTTGCCGAGAAGGCATTCTCGGCCTTCACACGTGACATAGGGATTGTCTTCTGGTAGTGTGTGCTCTTCACGCCGCCATTCCAGCCCGAAGCCTGGTCGAAGGGCGAGAGGACATTGCCCTGACGGTCCCAAATCTGCACCACGGTAGGCATAGGCATATTGTAGAGGATGCGGATGCCGAGCGACTCGGCTGAGGGACCGCTCAACAATGGGCGGAAGAAGATGGTATCGAGTTCGTGACCAGTGTAGTTCTTAGGATTTACAATAATACTTGACATAATTTTTCGGTTTTTAGGTTTTTTGATTGATTTTGGTTTATGAGCTTAACGCCCAATTATTTACGGCAAATACTAATATCTGCCAAAAGCCTTTGCATCGTCGGCATACGCCTTCTCGTTCGACAGGGCGTGAGGCGTGCTCATCGAGGGGTCCTCGGTGGCTCTCACCTGCGAGGGGGCATAGCGGCGCTGACCCTCATCGAAGAGGATAGCCGAGTGCGAGGGTTGCTTGGCTGCCGCCTGTGGCAACGCCTCCTCCTCAACCACCTCAGCACTCTTGTCGGCATCCTCCGCCTGAGCCTGCTTCTCAGCCTTGCGCTCCTCACGCTTCTGCGTGTGCTTGTCGTGCAGACGCTCAATCCACTCCTCAAGGCGGTACGCCAGACGACCCAACAGGTAGCGGATAATCTCGCTCGCAAAGGTGTTTTCGGGCTTCGGGTGGTGCTTATGCTTCACGCTGTCAGAGGGGAGCTCACCCTCCTCAGGCACGGGCAGAAGCGAGCCGACAAAGACATTGTCGATAATCTTATCTGCCAAGCCCACCGCCACAGCCTCCTCAGCCGTGAGCCAGCGACCCTCGCCATTATTCTCCGCCATAAGCTCGGCGAAGAACTCCACCTCGCCACCCGAATGCATAGCGTAGAGGTGCGCCAGGCGCTCATCCGTCTTACGCAACAACTCGGCACGGGCATCCAACGACGATGAGTTACCCTCGATGGCGCAGGTTGACTTGTGAATCAGATACATAGCATTTGTCGAAATCTCACGACAACCCTCGTTTGCCGCCTGCGCAATGATTGTGGCAGCCGAGGCGGTGTAGCCGTAGCAGCGTGTTGTGATGCGGGCATCCAACCCCTGCAAGGCGTCGTAGATGAGCAGTGCATCGTTCACATCGCCACCCGTCGAGCGGATGTTGACCACCACACTCGTAGCGTTAATCTCGGCTATGCGTGCCACCTCCTTGCGGAAGGTCTCGAAGGTAGCCACACGTGAGGCGGCATTCTCAAACTGATGCTGCTCGGGGACTCCGATTGTACCCTCGATGTCGATGTAGCAGGTCTGAGCTTCGTTTCTAATTGTGATTTTTGTTTGCATAAATTTTTCTTCTTGTTTTTAATCGTTCATCGTTCTAACAAATCGGCAACGGGCAACGCTCCGCTCGGCATCGTAGCCCACAACAGCCTCCAACCAATACTCTGCCCGCTGTCCCGAGAGGTTGAGTCGGAAGCGAGAGCGCACGCTCGGCTCGCTGCCAAAATCCAGCAGCGACGAGAACTCGTGCGGCGCAAGGCTTACATCAACCTCCAGCGTGCGACGTCGTTGCTGCGCCTGCCACTCGTTGTCGTAGTAGCTGTGCAGACCCAGCTCGCCATCACGATTCTCGAAGCAGAGCGTAAACTCATCGGGGGCGTGGAACGCCGCAAAGGGGTAGCTCTGGGCATAGGAGGGGAAGCTCCACACCTCGCCTGCGGGCAACTCACGCAACCCCTCGTAGCGGACAATACGCATCACGGTATCTCCCGCCACATCGGAGTCTCTGTCGCCCACCTGCATAATCATTGCCGAGGGCGCCGAGCCGTGGATACCCCTTTGTGAGAGTGTCGGCGAGAAGAGCGGATTGGCATTGCGCTCACGTCCAAGCACGGCAGCATAAGATGTGGAGGTCACACTCCACTCACCTAACGTGGTGTCGTTCTGCGTGTTGTAACGTGCAACAGCACCATCCTGCTCGGCACGATAACTCAGCGTGCGCCACTTGTGGTGGCGTGCCGACATCTCCTCTGAGAGTATCTTTCCACCTCGCTCCACACGCTCGCTCCAGTCGTGCAGCTCGCCGTTGTAGAACTCATCATAAGGCTCGATGTAGAGCTTGCGGGCTGCGGGGTCGGTGGCGATGCGCAGGTTGAACATCTGTTGCAGAGCCTCGATAAACTCCAACTGGCTGACACCTCGCCCGACAATATCCGAGAAGGTTATCTGCGAGCCGAGCGACACCGCCGCCGAGAAGATGGGTCGCAGCGTACACTCCCTTAAGAGCGTCACACGCTGACCCTCACGTGCGCCGTGCAGATACATACGAGCGAAGCTCTTTCCCGAGGGTGTGATAAGCTCGGGCGGAATCTGCAACGTGACATCCACCTCGACCTCTCCCTCATCCTCGACATAGCCATCATACAACGACCACCCATCACTCATCTCGACAAAGGTCTCGCTGTCGATTTTTCGCTGTAACGTACAGCGCACGTTGGTTACTCCCTCGGGTATGGTGACGTATGTCGAGCCGACGGTAAAGACCGAGAGTATGCCATTACCCTCAGCCGAGGTGTAGAGCAAGCGGTAAATCTCCCCCTCCTCGAAGTCGTGTATCACACAACGATACATAACCCCTGCGGCGGCTGAGTTGCGGCGGTCGGGAAATTGATTCACAAGGTTGAAGCGGATATCGCACCCCGAATCGACATACAGCGCATCGAAGCCCTCGATACCTACGCCCGAGGTGATTTTGTAGTCGGTCCTATATCTCAGGCGTAGCTCGAAGCCCACCGTCATCGCCACCGTAGGACGATAGACCACCCCCTCGTCCGTGATGCTCAGCACCGAGTTGTTATTGTAGCGCTCACCCCCTGCCGTGCTCTCCACAATGTTACCGAGCGACGAGGTGAGCACCAGTGGCGAGAGATAGACACGTCCCAGGTAGTCCGCCTCGGCTGTCGGCTCACTCTCACGTCCGGCGAAGAATCCTGCCACCTCCTCCATCTTCGAGAGCGAACGACTCTCGGCAGCATAGCGACCACTGATGTAGAGCTTTTTGAAGAGCGAGCTATTCATAAATTCACTCTCCACGCTATACCCCGCATCCGAGAAGATGGCACGCATCAACTTATCGACCGAGATGAATGGGTGGTAGTCGCCCATCGTCATCACACGCTGTGGCGGAAAGAGGCTCGTGGAGCTATGCGCCGCCGTGTAGTCGTCATACCGCACAGGCAGAAAACGCACCGCCACATCGTCGCTCCAGCTCTGCTCAACAAGCTCCTCGCTGAGCGTAACATTGTAGTCAACAGAGGTCTCTCGCAGCTCCGTGCGAGCCGCCTGCTCAGCCCAGTCGCCCGCCCCGTCACGCACCACAACGATATACTCCGCAGCACCCTCATTTGCCTCTATGCCAAGCAGATGCACAACACCTCGCAGCAGCTCGCCACCATCCACGGCAACCACCGCCACGTGTTCTCGCTCGTTAAACGGCTCCGCCGTAGGATCCCCAGCGTGGCACATAATCACATCGTTGCGTGGCGTGGAGGGGAGCCTCAGCTCGACCCTGCGCCCCGACTGCAACTGCGACGCCTTAGCCATAGCCCCACCATCGTAGGTGAAGATATTTTTGGGCAGCTTGT
>JAFNUH010000147.1 GCA_017384185.1 Alistipes sp. | reverse complement strand
GAAGTTCCTTGCCTTCGAGCAGACCTTCAAGAACTCACTTACAACGTTGCCTATGGGTGGCGGTAAGGGTGGCTCGGATTTCAACCCCAAGGGTAAGTCTGATATGGAGATTATGCGCTTCTGCCAGATCTTTGTAACCGAGCTTTATCGCCATATTGGTCCCGATACTGATGTGCCCGCTGGTGATATTGGCGTAGGCGGTCGTGAGGTAGGATATATGTTTGGTCAGTACAAGCGTCTGCAGAATGAGTTTACAGGTACTTACACAGGTAAGGGTATAACCTTCGGTGGCTCTATTATGCGTCCCGAGGCTACGGGTTACGGTGCTTGCTACTTCGGTCAGGCAATGCTTGCAACAAAGGGCGACTCATACGCAGGTAAGGTTGTTGCTATCTCTGGTTCGGGTAACGTGGCTCAGTTTGCAGCCGAGAAGGCTTTGTCGTTGGGCGCTAAGGTTGTTACAATGTCTGATTCTAATGGATATATTTATGATCCCGATGGAATCGATGAGAATAAGTTGCAGTATATCTTTGAGTTGAAGAATATGTTGCGTGGTCGTATCCGTGAGTATGCAGTGAAGTATCCTTCGGCTCAGTATTTCGAGGGCGAGCGTCCTTGGGGTGTGAAGTGCGACATCGCAATGCCTTGTGCAACACAGAACGAGCTTAATGGCGAGGAGGCTGCTAAGTTGGTGGCTAACGGCTGTAAGTGTGTTGTTGAGGGTGCAAATATGCCCACAACACCTGAGGCTATCGAGATTTTCCAGAAGGCAAAGATTCTCTACTCGCCGGGTAAGGCATCGAATGCTGGTGGTGTGGCAACCTCTGGCTTGGAGATGACGCAGAACTCTATGCGTCTGAAGTGGAGCGCCGAGGAGGTTGACTCTAAACTTCAGGAGATTATGAAGAAGATTCACGCCGTGTGCGTTGAGTATGGTACTGAGCCTGATGGTTATGTTAACTACGTTAAGGGTGCGAATATCGCAGGCTTTATGACTGTTGCCGAGGCTATGTTGGCACAGGGTATCGTATAACGAACAGTAGGATGGTTAGGTTAAGATAGGAAATAAGTATTATTCAGAATTGCGGTGTCTATGGGTTAGGGGTGCCGCAATTTTTTTGTCTTTATACGAAAAGTGATTATCTTTGAGTGTGTTTTCTGTAAATTACTTTCTTGAAGATTACACGATAAATTGTAAATCATAATATTGCAATGAAGCAGAGCTGGAAACCCGGAACGATGATATATCCGCTACCTGCGGTGTTGGTGAGTTGTGGCGAACCCGACGGAGAGCATAATCTCTTTACGGTTGCGTGGACGGGTACGGTATGTACCAATCCGCCAATGTGTTATATCTCGGTAAGACCAGAGCGCTACTCATACGAGATAATCAAGCGTACGGGTGAATTTGTCATAAATCTAACCAACTCGAAGCTCTCTCGTGCGACGGATTGGTGTGGTGTGCGCTCAGGGCGTGACTACGACAAATTTGCTGAAATGGGTCTTACGGCAGAGGCTGCTGCGGTGGTTAAAGCGCCCATTGTGGCGGAGTCGCCCGTGGCGATAGAGTGCCGTGTAAAGCAGATTATTCCGCTTGGTTCGCACGATATGTTTTTGGCAGATGTTGTCAATGTTTTGGTTGACGAGGAGTATATAAATCCCGAGACGGGAAAGTTGGAGCTTGAGCGTGCCGATATGATAACATATAGCCACGGCGAATACTTCCGCCTGGGGGAGGCTATTGGTCACTTCGGGTGGTCGGTACGCAAGAAAAAACGTAAGCCACAGTGCCACTCTCGAAAATGACATATTTGGTTGCCTGCAAGCACTTTGCGGGTAATTTCCAGTAATTAATACTTAAAACAGACCTTTTAAGCACTCACGTCGGCTTTTAAGGTCTGTTTTTGTTGGTAGGGTAGATATTTTTTACTACTTTTGTGATAATATACTGTGGTGTGTATCGTTTGTAGTAACGATGCATTGATATTTGTTTTTTGAAACGATAAATCGCAATTTAGGATGAAAAAGTTGATAGTATTGATGATGTTGATGGGTGCCTGTTTAACTTCGGTTATGGCGCAGAGTCAGCAAGAACTTATAGAGGCATATCGTAATGGAGTGTTAACTCAATCTCAGATTGATAATGCTCAAAAACAGCGTAATGCAACATCCGTTAATAGATTGCGAAGCGATGTATCGCAAGTAAATGTTGCAGATGATGTGAGGTTTGAGAATGATAAATCTACTAACACAGAGGATAACGATACTCATAGAGATCAAATTGACAAAAATAGCCACGTCTATAAGGAGTTTATGAAGCTTCAGCAGAGAGAGAAGAATCCTTTGCGTGGAAAAATGGAGGTAGAGAAAGATGCGCACAAGCGAGACTCTCTGCTGCGTCTAATGCCTGAATTAGCATATATTGATGAGTTTGAGGTTAATTCTCGAATCTTTGGTTACGACCTCTTCTCAAATAGAAGTTTGACCTTTGAGCCGAATCTTAATATTGCAACCCCCGATAACTATGTTCTTGGTCCTGGTGATGAGGTGATTATCGACACGTGGGGTGATGCTCACACAAGTCAGGCATATACAATCT
>JAFNUH010000146.1 GCA_017384185.1 Alistipes sp. | reverse complement strand
GTTGTGCCGAAGATGGTCTGCCCCTAACGGCATATACCGTCAAGCGTAAAAACATCGACTACTATAAGTGCAACCGAACAGGCTGCAAGACCAATGTATCTGCAAAGAAGTTGCATCGCCTTTATGCCGAGTTGTTGGATACCTATACTATCCCCACCGTGTTGTTGGAGTGGTTCAGCGATGTGGTGTCGGGCATCATTTTCGAGGAGGACAGCGAGCATAAAGAGCAGTTGTCACTTTTGAAGAAGCAGAAGAGCGAGTTGGAGAATAAACTCAAAAAGTGTAAAGTGAAGTTCGGTATGGATGAAATAGACGAAGATATTTACACAACCACCGTGGAGGTTATCCAGGATAAACTCGCCAAAATCGAGGTAGAAATTGCAAAGGTCAAAAGAAATTTATCGAACCTCACCTCGACGGTTGATGAAGTGGTTGCAACCTGCTGTAAATTAGGATGTTTGTGGAGTGATTCAGAGTTGGAATTATGTCAGAAAATCCAAAATTTGTTGTTTCCGAGCGGAATTTTTTGGGATAAGGAAAATGAGAATTATCGAACCTTTGACTGCAATCAGGCACTCGATATAATCCAAAGAATATCAAGCGGTTATAAAAATAAAAATGAGGAGAAATCTGAAAATTTCTCCTCAAAATTAAGATTGTGCGGATAAAGGGACTCGAACCCCCACGCCTCTCGGCATCAGATCCTAAGTCTGACGTGGCTACCAATTACACCATATCCGCAACGTTAGGATTTTGCCCCGCAAAAAGCCAAGGCTTTTCACAAAAGCAATGCAAAGGTAACGAAATTTCTCATTATATCCCCATCGGGAGGGAAAAATTTTAGTGTTTTCGCAAATTTTTAGCTACTTTTGTCGAAAACAAGTTGACTTATGCCCAAAACAATCACTCTTCAGCTTACGCCCAAGCAGTCTGCCGACGTCGAGACATACACCTCGATGGCGTGCCGTCAGATGGGTATCAGACGCTCGGACGTGGCGCTCGTGAGGGTGGTGAAGCGCTCGATAGATGCTCGCCGCAGCCCCGTGAAGGTGAACCTCACGCTGGAGATGTTTGTCGATGGCGAGTCGCAGCCCGCACCCCTGCATTTCGACTATCCCGACGTGAGTCGCAGCACGGAGGTGGTTGTCGTGGGCTCTGGTCCTGCGGGATTGTTCGCATCGTTGCGCCTTATTGAGCTGGGACTCAAGCCTATACTCTTAGAGCGAGGCAAGGAGGTGCTACCCCGCAAGCGAGATATTGCGCTCATAAACCGCAACCTCGAAATCGACCCCGACTCGAACTACGCCTTTGGTGCTGGTGGCGCAGGAACATTCTCCGACGGCAAGCTCTTCACACGTAGCAAGAAGCGTGGCGACTACAACAAGGCGTTGCAGACGCTCGTCTTCCACGGCGCTACGCCCGAGATTCTCTACGAGGCACACCCCCACATCGGCACCGACAAGCTCCCCCGCATCATCAGCAATATCTGCCAGACAATCCTTTCGTCGGGCGGCGAGATACACTTCTCGAGCAAGGTGACGGGATTCGAGATAGACCACTCTCGCAGCCGCATACGTGGCGTGTGGGTGGGTGACAAGCTCATCGAGGGCGCTGCGGTGGTCTTGGCGACGGGTCACTCGGCGAAGGATATTTACCACACGCTCCACGCCGACGGCGTGCGACTGGAGGCTAAGGGCTTCGCTATGGGCGTGCGTATTGAGCACAAGCAGAGTCTTATCGACTCGATACAATATCATATGCGTGAGCGTGACGAGTATCTGCCTGCGGCAGCCTATGCGCTCGTAAATCAGATTGAGGGGCGTGGCGTATATTCGTTCTGTATGTGTCCGGGCGGTTTCATCGTGCCGGCGATGACCGACGCTGCGCAGTCGGTTGTAAACGGTATGTCGCCGAGTGGTCGTAACTCACGCTGGGCAAATTCGGGTCTGGTGACCGAGGTGCGCCCCGAGGATTATGCCTATCTTATGGAGGAGCACGGAGCCTTGGCGGGTCTTGTCTTCCAGCAGCAGCTGGAGGAGGCGGCACGCAAGTTTGGTGGCGACAAGCAGATTGCACCCGCACAGCGTGTCTCGGATTTCGTGGCAGGCAAGGCATCTACATCGCTACCCGCAACATCGTATATCCCCGGCTTGGTGTCGTCACGACTGGATAAGTGGATGCCCGACTTTATGGCGTCGGCACTGCGCAAGGGCATCGCATCGTTCGACAGAAAGATGCGAGGATATGTCACCTCGGACGCTATTGTCGTGGGTGTCGAGTCACGCACATCTACCCCCGTGCGCATACCTCGTGACGGCGAGACGCTTATGCACCCCGAGATGCAGGGACTCTTCCCCTCGGGCGAGGGCGCTGGCTATGCGGGAGGTATTATCTCGGCGGCGTTGGATGGTGAGCGTGTGGCTGATGCCGTGCGCCGATACGTCAAGTAGCGCTTTTTTCACTCATTTTCTCTGCAAAACGAAACCTCGTTGTTACATTTGAAAGTAGGCGGTATTTCGCTTCAAAAGCTACAATTTGGCTAAATTGTGGTCATATTGTGTTTTATGACGAAAATGCGCTGTAAATTGCTAATTTTGTGACAAAATCGGTATTTTACACTTAATAAGCTGATTATTTGTACGATACAAGGATTTTGCAAGGGCGCAATGTTAAGAAAATGTTAAAATTTATTAATTAATTATAAAAATATTTGAAAAACTCTTGCAGGGTATTCATTTTAGCCTTATCTTTGCAGTGAAGTTTTAAGGTTCATTTAGGTTAGTAGTTTTAGGTTGGTTGAGGATATCGGCAGGTTGTAACTTCAATGTGACGTT
>JAFNUH010000145.1 GCA_017384185.1 Alistipes sp. | reverse complement strand
TTTCAGACGCTTGCGAGGTTGTTGTAGGTCGCTACAAGGCAGTTATTCGTTCAATCTCTGGAGTATATTCATCAGGTATGAAGCAGGATGCAGATTTCGAGCAGGCAAAGGCTATGTGCGCTGAGTTTGCTAAGAAGGAGGGTCGTCAGCCCCGTATTATGATTGCTAAGTTGGGTCAGGACGGTCACGACCGTGGTGCTAAGGTTGTAGCAACAGGTTATGCAGACGTTGGCTTCGACGTAGATATGGGTCCCTTGTTCCAGACTCCCGAGGAGGCTGCTAAGCAGGCTGTGGAGAACGACGTACACATCGTAGGTGTATCTTCATTGGCTGCAGGTCACCTCACACTTGTTCCTCAGATTATCGCTGAGTTGAAGAAGTTGGGTCGTGAGGACATCATCGTTGTTGTGGGTGGTGTTATCCCCGCACAGGATTACGATGAGTTGTATCAGGATGGCGCTGCGGCTATCTTTGGTCCTGGTACTCCCATTGCTAAGTCTTCAATCAAGATGTTGGAGCTTTTGATGGAGGAGTAATCCCGAATCAATATATAAGAAAATAGGTCGCTCTCGGGCGACCTATTTTTTTGTCATAAAAAAATTGCCGCAACGGAAAGCCACGGCAATATAATATATATAAAGGTATTGTTACTTCATCTTGATGATAGCGTATATGGGATAGTGGTCAGAGACATAATCAGCAGTACCATATCTCTCATCAATAGTATGATACTCCACAACCTCCATACCCTTCGTGCAATAGATATGGTCAATAATTGAGCCACCAGATGTTGAGAAACTATTATATGTACGGTCATTATCTGTCTTATCCTTCGGTGCAGCCGTACGAGTATTCACCATATAATCATCCAAAACCTTCAAAGCCTCATTATCAATCTTGATATTAAGATCACCTGTCAATAACTGAGGATAACCATCTGGGTTATACTCCTTAAACTTATTCACGATAAGCTTCAGACCCTCCTTCTGAGCCTCAGCACTCTTGTGATCGAGGTGGGTATTTATATAACAGAACTTCTTGCCGGTGGGAATATGCTCGAAGATACCCCACGTAGCCGTACGGTTACAAGCCGAATTCCAACTCTTTGATACCTTATCGGGAGTAGTAGAGAGCCAGAATGTACCTCCATCAATCTTCTTCACCTTAGATTTATCGTAGAGGATACCCATTGTCTCGCCATCTTTGGGATTTTCAGCGCCATTATCTCGGTCAACACCCCATCCATCGTAATTATCGCCAAGCGCAGTTTTTAACACTTGCCACTGACTTGCATACTTTGCCTCCTGAAAACCAATAACAGTAGGTTTATGATCGCTGATAAGCTCAATAGCGGCATCCTTGCGATAATGCCACTCATTGCGGTAATTATCCTCTGTTGTTTGCAAACGCACATTAAAGCTCATCACTTTAATCTCATCATCTTCGGCATATTTCTGTAATGTAACCTCCGGCGCAGGGGGAGGCGTTGGTGTCGGTGCAGGGGTAGTCTGCTCTGTACCGGGCTCCTCTGATGAGCAACCGACAAAAGCTAAAAGTGCAAGGGCAAATAGGTAGTTTTTAATCTTCATTGTCTATAATTTTATAAATTCTAAAAGCAAAAATAATATCTCAATTATAAAAAAACAATAGCACACAACATTTTTCTCTACAAATCAAATTCTATCGTAACGACACAATGGCGTAAATCGGATAGTGATCCGAAAGATAAGTAACACCCGAATATGGGTCACGGATGGTTCGATACTCATAAACTGTCAGGGGTTTCGAGCAGTAAACGTGGTCAATGACACTCTTCGACTCTCCCGTCCAGCTATTTGCCGTAGGACCGTGGTCGCTACGCTCCGCAGGGGCATAGAGACGTGTATTCTTAAGGTTACCTATATTATTAAATATCTTATCCGATGAATCTGCATTAAAATCACCTGCCAAATATACAGGCAAGTCATCTGTATTATACATCTCTATTCGCTCGGCAATAAGTTTCATTGCATTGTCTCGTGTCGATTTCACGTCGAGGTGCGTATTCATAAAAAAGAACTTCTCTCCCGTAGCAATATACTCAAATATGCCCCACGTAGCCGTTCGGAAATGCCCTGCGCCCCACTCAACAGCCTTAGAACAGACATCAGGCGTAGGCGATAACCAAAACGTACCCTCCTTGAGTCTGCGAATCTCCGATTTACGGTAGAGAATTCCCATCGTTTCACCCTTCTCGGCTCCATCGTCACGTCCCACACCGAAACCCTCATAATCTGCCGCCAACTCTTCCTGAAAAAAACGCCACTGAGTTGTATATATTGCCTCCTGGAAACCTATAAGTGTAGGTTTATGGTCAAGAATCATCTCCACGCACGCAGCCTTACGAAACTCCCAACCATTCATAGGGTTTGTCTCCTTGGCAGAGCCATAACGCACGTTAAAACTCATTATCTTCAACTGCCCCTGTTCGGGATACTTCTGCCACTGCTCAACAGGCTCATCGGGTATTATATCTTCTCCACTGCTATCACTACACGACACAACTGTTAATAAAAACAACAATATGTACCAAAAAAACATCTTTTTCATTGCATTTTTCTCTAAAATTCGATGTGTAAGTTACAAAAAATAATCGAAAAAAAATATTTTATTACATTTTTTATCTTTTTCATATTCCGATTTAGACCAAAACTGATTGATAATTATAATATTAGATGACTAAAAAATGATTTTACATATAGATTAATAATATTCTATTTTGGAATATTTTTGCAGAAAATTTTTGCAAATGAGAAAAATTGACTATTTTTGATACGATTCTCCATATTGTATTTTTACAGTATGGCGTATCACGGAAATATTACTAATCTCAAAATTAAACTCTAATGAGAAAGTTTACGCAACTCAAATTGCTGGCTATCGCTTTGTTTATGAGTACGATAGCTATGGCACAGGGAGGCGGAACGACAGTTTCAGGTACTGTAACTGACGCTTCTCAGCTTCCTATGGTGGGTGTATCTGTTACCGTTGACGGTACAGATGACGGAACTATTACGGGTATCAATGGTGAGTACACCATCTCTGTACCTAAGAATGGTTCAATTACATTCTCTTTTATCGGCTACAAGTCACAGACTATCGCTGTTGGTACTCGTACTACAGTTAACGTGCAGATGGCCGAGGACAACACTACTCTCGACGAGGTAGTTGTCGTGGGTTACGGTACCCAGAAGAAGGCTAACTTGACCGGCGCTGTTGAGCAGGTGACAAGTGAGGTATTCGAGGGTCGTCCCGTAGCTAATACAACTCAGATGTTGCAGGGTGCTGTTCCCAACCTTAACCTCCAGATGACCGACGGTAAGCCTATGCGTACTGCTACTTACAACGTACGTGGTACTACTTCTGTAGGTCAGGGTGGTTCGGCTTTGGTACTTATCGATGGCGTTGAGGGTGATCCTTCACTTCTTAACCCCGATGATATCGAGTCTGTATCAGTGTTGAAGGACGCAGCTTCTGCAGCTATCTACGGTTCTCGTGCTCCCTACGGTGTTGTTTTGATCACTACTAAGTCTGCGAAGCAGGGTCGTACTCAGGTTAACTACTCAGCTTCATTCTCTTGGCAGATGCCTACTAACACATTTGACTATGTGTCTGATGGTTACGAGTTTGCTAACTACTTTGCAATCGCTCGTTTCAACGGTTCTGGTGATGAGCCCGCAAACATCAACAAGACACAGCAGTTCTCTAACGCTTGGTTGGCTGAGTACAAGAAGCGTCACGACGCTGGTAACTTCGGTACTGTAGTATCAGACGGTTCTTGGAACACTACTAAGGGTCGTTGGGTATACTTCCACGAGGGTACTAACTACTACGAGGAGTTGTACAAGGATTTCACTTTCGCTCAGACTCACAACATCTCTTTGCAGGGTAGCGAGGGTAAGTTCGACTACTACCTCTCTGGTCGTTACTACGGTTCTAACGGTTTGTTCAACATGCAGGACTCTGATGACTACACTTCTTTGAACACTCGTGTAAAGATTGGTTATCAGGTAACTGACTGGTTGAAGATCACTAACAACTTCGACATCAGCTCTACAAAGTATGAGAACCCCATGACTCACTCTGAGGGTTCTGGTAACGTTTATCGTAACATCGCTGACGAGGGTCACACTTCTTCACCCCTTTTGAACCCCGATGGTACTATGACTTACTCTGCTGTTTACTCTATCGGTGACCTTATCTATGGTAACAGCCGCAAGACTTACGTGAGCGATCAGTACAAGAACACTATCGGTCTTAACACTAAGTTCTTCGACAACACTTTGCGTGTTAATGGTGACTTCACTTACCAGGATCGTCGCAAGTTCCAGCAGAACAAGTGGGTTCGTTCTCCTTACTCTCGTTACGAGGGCGTTATCGAGTACATCAAGGATCCCGAGACTACTAACGAGTTGAAGGAGTACCGTAACTCTACTAAGTATATGGCTGCTAACGCTTTTGCTGAGTATGAGAACACATTCGGTAAGCACTATGTTAAGGGTTTGGTTGGTTACAACTACGAGCAGAGCACATACGAGCAGAGCGCTGTTCAGAACAAGGGTCTTTTGACTGACGACGTAACAAACATGCAGCTTACAACAGGTATCGAGACTCGTACTATCGAGGGTTCATACTCTAAGTGGCGTAACGTTGGTGCGTTCTTCCGTGTTAACTACGCATTCGACGATCGCTACCTCTTGGAGGTTAACGGACGTTACGATGGTTCTTCTAAGTTCAAGGCTGCTACTCGTTGGGCATTCTTCCCCTCTGTATCTGCTGCTTGGCGTGTAACTGAGGAGCCTTGGTTCAATGTTGATCCCGAGTGGATTTCTAACATTAAGGTTCGTGCTTCTTATGGTGAGCTCGGTAACTCTAACATC